>JAITVS010000339.1 GCA_031285685.1 Tannerella sp. | reverse complement strand
TTATATCATTATGAGCGAATATGGTATGGAAAAAATGGCTCGTCCGATCACACTTGTGTTTGCGAGGGAAAGAACTGAGTCTTCTATAAAAGAAGCGCTTCTGGCGCGTCGAACGGCAGCTATGTTTAACAATATTATTGTTGCGAAACAGGAATGGGCGGAAAAATTATTCTGGGCTTCCGTCAAATATCGTATCATCTCCATAGAAGGTATGTCTGCAATGGTGGAAGTAGAAAATATTTCAGATATACCTTTTGTTGTTCGCAAATCGGCGAACGAAAAAGTAACACTTCCGGCAGGAAAGGTTGTTCGTACGAAGATTTCTGCACCGGGTTCTATTGTGATTGAAAATATTTTTGTTGGTCACAACGAACCCCTTGAATTGGTGTTGCCTATGGAATGAGAAGATCTTGCATTTCACGAATGGTTTCGGGCAGGAAATAGCGAATGTCTTTCCCCTCTTTTACGGATTGACGTATAAAAGAGGAAGATATTTCGATAAGAGGAGCATTCATTTGTCTGATATTTGTATATTTTTCCGGAATAATGATTTCATGATCTTTCCGGGGGTATATAAGGATAGGAAACTCAGTTATTAATGCTTCATAGTCTTTCCATCCGGAGATACTCTTCCAGCTGTCTGCTCCGATAATTAGACAGAATTCTCTATCCGGATATTTTTCACATAGGGATCGCAATGTGTTTATAGTATAAGAAGGACGTGGTAATGAAAATTCGAAATCGGAGGCTCTGAATTTCTTATATCCGGTAGTCGCGGATTCAACCATCTTAAAGCGGAGTTTTTCATCGATAAGTTCGGACTCTTTTTTTTGCGGATTCTGAGGAGACACGAGAAACCACAATTCATCTATATCACAGAATTCACAAATCCAGTTTGCCAATACCAGATGCCCTATATGAATGGGGTTGAACGAGCCAGAGAATACGCCGGTAATCATTTTATAAAATCATTTACAATTCTGAGCGCTTCAGCCTGCGCTTTCGAAAGGTCGTCGTTTACGATGATTATGTCAAATTTAGAGGAAAAACCTAACTCATATTCAGCTTTTGCCAAGCGACTTTCAATCACATCGGAGGTGTCTGTGGCACGTTTTTCAAGTCGTTTGCGCAATTCGTTTATAGACGGCGGCTGTATAAAGATAGATAATGCGCGATCTCCGTATTGTTTTTTTATATTACATCCACCAACCACATCTACATCAAAAATGACATTTTTTCCGGCTTTGGTTATACGCTCGACTTCGCTTTTTAATGTTCCGTAAAATTTATCTTTATAAACTTCCTCGTACTCCAAAAAGTCTCCGGCCTTTATATGTGAGCGGAATTCTTCGGGGGTGAAAAAGTAATAATCTTTCCCATGTTGTTCTTGTCCGCGGGAAGCGCGGCTTGTGGCCGATATGGAGAACTGCAGTGGTAATCCCTGTTCCAGCAAATAATGTATGATGGAACTTTTGCCGGAGCCGGAGGGGGCTGAAAATATGATGAGTTTACCTTCCATTGCTATTTTTGTCAATTAGACTTTGTTTGTTATGCCGGGAATTAAAGAACGTTTAAAACCTGTTCTTTGATTTGTTCCAGTTCGTCTTTCATTTGTACGACGATTTGTTGCATTTCCGCATGGTTGCTTTTGGAACCGAGCGTATTGATTTCACGTCCCATTTCCTGGGCGATGAACCCAAGTTTTTTTCCTTGTCCGTGGTGACTGCTAAGTGTTTCGATAAAATATTTTAAATGATTGTCTAATCGTGTTTTTTCCTCATTGATATCAAGCTTTTCTATATAATAGATCATTTCCTGCTCAAGGCGATTGGAGTCAATCTGAACATCCGGTATTTTTTGCAGATTATCTGTTATACGTGCTTTAATTTTTTCAAGACGTTCTTTTTCGTATGGTTCAACTTGTTTCAGAAGTCCGGCTATATTTGAAATTTTCTGTTCAAATAATTGGCTGAGCATTACGCCTTCCTGGATACGGAATTCGTAAAGCTTTTGTATAGTATCTTCTATGGCCTTAAAGACAATCTTCCATTCTTCTTCATCGGTTTCGACCATTTCTGTTTTTATGACATCCGGTAAGCGAAGAAGAGTAGGAAACCATTCCGCAGGTTTGTCGATATTCAGGGAGTCGGCAATTTCTTCAATTTGTTTTTTATAACATTCAACAGCCGAAACATTTATTTTAGTTGAGAGATCCTTACCAATGTTTTCAATTGTGATTGTTAATTCGATTTTTCCGCGTTCAAGTTTTTGTGATAGTACGGACCGTATCTCCATTTCCTTTTCACGGTAAATGGACGGTATTCGGGTAAATAAGTCCAATTGTTTGCTGTTTAGTGCTTTAACTTCTATAGTTACTTTTTTTGCTGGCAGTTCGGCTGTCATTTTACCGAAGCCGGTCATCGATTGAATCATATGTGTCTTGCTTTTTTTATAGCACAAAGATAGTGCAAGCCGGGAGGAATACAAAATAAACCGGTTTGTTTTTTATTTTGTCCGGTTTTGCAAAATGGGCGAATTATATGTATTTTTGTCGCCCAAAATCATCTTTTATGGCAATAATTAATATAGAAACGGCAACTACGGTATGTTCCGTAAGCTTGTCGGAGAAAGGGCAGGTGGTGTTTGAAAAGACATCATTTGATGGTCCATCTCACGCTTCTTTACTGGGGCCGTTTGTTGAAGAGGCGGTGAAAGAATCAAAGTTATTAAACATGAAAGTTGACGCGGTTGCCGTTAGTAGTGGTCCGGGATCTTATACCGGATTGCGGATCGGTGTCTCGATGGCGAAAGGACTTTGTTTCGGCTGGAATGTTCCCCTGATAAGCATTCCTACGCTGAATATACTTGCTTCGAAAGTGATTAAACTTGTGTCTGGTGAAATTTCGAAAGCATTGTTCTGTGCTATGCTTGATGCGCGTCGTATGGAAGTTTATGCGGCTGTGTATGATCATTCGTTACAAAAAGTACGTGATACGGAAGCGGAGGTTGTTACGGAAGATTCATATTCATCTTTCCTGGAAAAACAGAACGTTTATTTCTTTGGTAGTGGGGCCGGTAAATGTAAAAGTGTAATTTTATCGCCGAATGCCGTATTTATTGATGATCTGTATCCTCTAGCCGGCGATATGGCCTTATTATCGGAACTGGCATATAATGGAAATCGTTTTGAAGACGTTGCTTATTTTGAGCCGTTTTACCTTAAGGATTTTATAGCTACAGTTTCTAAAAATAAAGTATTTTCGGAAAAATGAAATGTAGTGTTTTTTTGTAATGTTAATAAAAACATGTACATTTGCTATCCTTAAAAATTTGAGGACAGTAATAAAAAGAACTAAATAGCACTTTTGCGATGGACAAATATTTGATGATAAAGACACGGGATGAATTATTGCGTATAAATATTGAACATATTCTTTATTTTGAGGCTGATAGAAATTATACAAAATTATTACTATCAGAAGGCATTCAGTTTACTTTTGCAGTTAACATCGGGAAAGTGGAAGAAATGCTGGCTGCACAAATAACTGATCCGAATACCATTTTAATTCGTGTAGGGAAAAGTCATATTGTCAATAAGAAACATATTTTGCAAATTAATTTGCCGAAGCAAAAACTGCTTTTATTGGCCGACGAAGGTAAGCCGCGTGAGCTTGTTATACCTAAAGAGCCATTGAGGGCTTTGAAAGAATCATTGGAAGCAGAAGTTCTGGGAATAAGTAAAAGTACCGCGGAAAAAGAACTCGTGGAGAAAGAGAATTCATAATAATGAAAATAAAAATAGGTAAAGCTGTAGATAATAAATTTGTTATTAATGATCCGCAAGTTAGTCGTTATCATGCATTGTTGACACAGGAAGAAAACGGTGACCTGTTGCTGGAAGATCTTGGGTCTACGAATGGAACATTCGTGAATGATTGCCAGATTGTTAAGAAAAAAGTATTTGCCGGAGATAAGATTACTTTTGGAACGAATTATACGTTGTATGTATCAGATATACTGAAGAGCGATAATGACTACAGTGATGAGTTTGCATGTCTTAAAGGCATATATGATGCCTATATAAAGGAAAAGATACGAATTCAGTCGAGTAGCCAGTTCAAGACAAGGCTTTTTCAGTCGTTGCCATTTGCTGTTATAGGTGTTTTCGGTATAGTAATGGGATTTATGGGACATGCGAATAAAGGTTTGTTTATATTTAGTTTTGTGATGGCCGTTTGTGCTCCGACTATAGGAATCTATTTTGGCGCGCGACAGGCTGCGAAAATCCCGGCGCAATTGCAAAATCTTGCCAATCAGTTTAAAATAGATTATGTTTGCCCTAAATGCGGAACCTTTCTGGGAGAAATACCCTGGGAATCTTTACGTAACAAAAAACAGTGTCCGATGTCTTCGTGCAAGGCGAGGTGGATTCGTACCTGAAAACCTGAAATTTGTACAATATATCCATGATTTTGTCCGTTCTGCAAAAAAAGCAATGTGTAATTTAATTGGGGTTGTTTTAATCTTCCTATATTTGTATCAGGAATTTAAATACAATAGGTATGAAAGATGAATATACATTCGTTACATTAGATAACGATATGGTTACTACAGGCGATGCCGTTTTTGTTGATATTGACGATACGGTGAATGCGGATATGGACTTTGTTCATATTGATGATTCATATGATATGGATGTGGATGTTCAGTTCGATGGAATTGTTGATGACAGTTCCGATTTCATCACTATGGATGATATGGATATAATCAATGATATGGATATTGATTCGTATTCTTCGGATATAAGTGAGGCTGACGTTTCTATCATCATATGATTTCTGTCAAATGCCCGCATTGTAAGGTCGGACTGAAGGTCGATGAAACGAAGATACCGAAAGGCATCGTGTCGTTCAAGTGTCCTAAATGTAAAAAGGAGATACCTATCTCTTATCTGGACCAGAAAATAGGGCAGGATGACGCAGAAACACTTGTAGTCTCACCAAAATCAAAACAGGAGGGGTTGGGTCGGTTGACGGTTCTTGCTGCTCCTGATACTCCACAACAGGAATTCCAATTAAGTGAAGGAATAATAATAGTCGGTCGTAAAGCGAAAGTTTCTACGGCCACTATTTGTATACAGACAGACGATAAGACGATGAGCCGGAGTCATCTTCGTATTGAAGTGAAAAAAAATTCGAAAGGAAAAGGTTATTTTTATTATCTCTCAGATAATAATAGCAAGAATCATACGTTATATAATGGGAAATGTATAGAAAGCGGAGACGTGGTGGTGTTGAAAGACAATGATGAAATTGTATTGGGGCGCACTATTGTCCGTTTTAATGAATAAACCATTATAGCCATGAATATAACAATAGAAAGGCCATTTGCCGCAACAGAAAAAGGCAGGCGTGAAAATAACGAAGATTTTATATACCCTTTGTCCGAACTGGCCAATTCCGGACAGCGTTTGTTTATGGTTTGTGATGGTGTCGGCGGTGCCGAGAAAGGCGAGGTGGCCAGCGCTTTGGCTTGTGATTCTTTTCAGACATTTTTCAACACATTTCTCGATGAAGATGATCCTTCGGAGGAATTTATAAACAGGGCAGTTCATTATACGGAATCCCGTTTTGATGAATATGTGGCTCAGAATCCGGAAGCTCAGGGTATGGCTACGACGATGACATTGTTGTACATTGGCGTATCAGGGGTTACAATTGCACATATAGGCGACAGTCGTATATACCAGTTCCGCCGGGGACAAATAATTTATGAAACAGAGGATCATTCATTGGTCAATTCGTGGGTTAAACTGGGACAGATGACAAAAGAAGAAGCCGCAGTTTATCCGAAAAAGAATATAATTACAAGAGCATTGATGGGCACAGAACATTCGGTGGATGCCGATGTTGCTTTTATAAAGGATATACAGGAAGATGATATGTTTTTTCTGTGTACGGATGGTGTTACGGAATGTTATCCGGATGAAAAGTTATTGATGATTTTTTCATCCGACCGGAATGCGGAATCCATCAAGGATACAATCGTGGAACATTGTTCTGATGAAGCAAAAGATAACTTTTCTTTTTATATCATACCTATACAAAGCATACAAAAAATAGCGGGATATAAACAATATCTTCTTTCATTCTTTTATTCTTTTGCATAAATATTGTATCTTTGTGCGGAATTAGTAGTACGAAGAGTATTTATGAATTTACCTGACGGATATTTTTTACAGAGGAAGAAATACCAGCTGACTCATGCGATAGGCCAGGGGGGATTCGGAATAACGTACTTGGGTGTATGGAACACCGAAGTGAAGGGTGAGCTTGGCACCATGAAAACGAAGGTGCCGGTTTGTATTAAAGAATACTTCTTTAAGGATTATTGTTATCGCGACAAAGATTCGCATGCCGTAAAAGTTCATTCGATAACGGGAGAGAAGCTTTTCGGTAAATTCAAGGAAAAATTAATTGAGGAAGCGAATATTCTTTCGGCGGTACATCATCCGTATATCGTCAATGTACTGGAGGTATTCGAAGAAAATAATACGGCATATATCGTGATGGAGTACATCAAGGGATGTTCCCTGAAATATATGTTGGATAAGGAAGGAGTGTTGTCTGAAAATAAGGTGCTTAAGTATATCCATCAGATAGGTAATGCACTTGATTTTGTGCATAATAAAACGGTTGTGCATCTTGATATCAAGCCGGGTAATATTCTCATTGATCGGGAAGATAATGCGCGTCTTATTGATTTTGGCGTGAGCAAACGGTATGATATAGAAGAGCAGGAGACCAGTACAACGACACTGACTTTATCCAAAGGTTTCGCTTCGATCGAACAGTATGACGATGAGGGCATGCAGAATTTCTCTCCTCGTCCTGACATTTATTCTTTGGGGGCGACAATGTATAATCTGCTGACGGGGGTTGTTCCGGTAGAATCTATTTTACGGGCGACAAAACAGATGCTTCCTCCTTCTTCGTATAACTCTAATATTACGCCGAAAACGGAAAAAGCGATTCTTAAAGCAATGGAAATAAAGCCGGAGGATCGCTTCCAGACAGTGAAGAGTATGCTTGCGGCAATTGATGTGCCTCCGTATGAATTGACGGAAAACAAGTTGATTGAGTCAGACCGGATCGTTGAAGACGATCATACGGAGGTATTGGGGGCGCATTTGTCCAATTATCCGGACGATGACAATGAACAAACGGTTGTTGTATCCTCTGTTACCTCAAAATCGTTGGTAAATTCCAAGCCGGGAAATAAAGTAAAGCGTAGGGTGCTGTTGTCCCTGGTAATATTACTTAGTGCGTTTATTGGTTACGCCGTATACAGTTATTTTTTTGATATTACATCCTCTCGGGGAGCACTTGCTGGTCTGGATATGCCGGGAGATTCATTAATCCGGAAAATGAATCTGACTGTTGTCAGTCAGCCGGATAGCGTCCGGGACACTCAACCGGATCAATCAGGGACGGAAACTCCGCAACAATCCGGACAGGACAATCCTGGTCAATCCCAAGCAAATAATACCCGGTCGCAGACAACGCCGGGAGAAACCAGAATTGCAAATGCTCAGCCGGAAGTAGTGACCCTTCCGGGAAATACTGATAATGTGGTAAATACTCCAACGTTTACCTCAGAAGAGCTTGCTTTATTTGAGAAAGAATATAACTCTCTGATATCTTCTGCAAAGACGAAAATGGATAACCGGCAGCGAAATTATTCCGGAGCAATGGATGATCTTACAAAAGCATTCGATATTGTTGAAAAAACAAAGATAAAGACTTCGTATGAAGTGGAATCCCTGATAGGATCCTGCAAAAATAAGATGGAGGAGCAAAAAAGGAAGGAGCGTTTGGAAGATTATGAGACGTATTATCCTATAGGGGATTTTGTTGTTGCGCGGAATAAGACAACGGGCTTGTTCGGAGCAATTGATTCAAACGGTGTAGAACGCATACCATGTAAGTATAAGACTGTGGATCAGCATGCTGACGGGAGAGCATTTTTGCGTGAAGATGGAAAATCCGATATTTATAATAACAAAGGTGAGTTTAATGGTACTGTAAGGTTAAATTAATTAAATGGTTTGTTTCTGGTATTAAAAGATTTTATAATTTATATTTTTTCACTAATTGCTCTTTTTTTTGATATAATCTTTTTATCTTTGTAACTTGAAATCTTTTTGAAAGAGAAAAGAAAAATATGAAGAAAGCAAGTATCATGTTTGTGTTGTTGTTAACGGCGTTTACCGTTATGGCACAAAGACAGACCGAAGATAACAGAAAAGGGGACGAAGCCATGAAGAGCCTCGATTACAGTTCAGCCAAAATATGGTATGAAGTAGGTGTTGTTTCAAATTGTGATCCGTATAGTATTAGTCAGTTAACGAAAATATGGTTGGCTACCGATGAGTCAATGCGTCTTACCATGCGTGGAGTCATGGGTAAGTGTTTGAGTTGTTTGGATGAGCGCGCAACTCAGTATAAAGATACGACGAGCATGAAAATGCTTATTTTATACTACACGGAAGGTATCGGGACATACGAAAACGAAACAAAGGCAGAGATCTGGACATCGCAACTGGATGCAGTCAGAAATCCCTATCCGGTTCAAGGAAAAAATAGAATGAAGCTTCCTCGTGAAAAAGTAAAAATGCAGTTTTTTGTCGGTTATTCGGCAACGTATGAAGCTCCTGTCGGTTTGACTTTCGGAGGGGTAGGGCGAACGCTCGGATGGTATCTGCGTTTCCGAACCAATATGTCATTTCAGGATTATTCGGTTACATGTGATGAAGATGGTAGTGTAATAGATGGTGGTTTTGGTAACGACTTGTCTAAACCATTGAGTCCTGATCCGCCGGATAAGGTTAATATGTGGACCGCGACAGGAGGATTTGTAATTAAGGCATCTCCTTCATTCTATGTGTCGGTTGGCGCCGGATATTGTAACCGGGAAGCGCTTTATAAGATTGAAAGAATCAGCCTTGATGATGGGGCTTCGAAAGGAGTCTTTTGGGCAAAACGCAATGGTAAAACCACTTTTAGCGGAGTGGCATTGGATTTGGACGGTACGCTCCGGTTCGGAAAAATGTTCTACGGTTCCCTGGGCTGCAGTGTATTTGATTTTAGTTACAGATCCGCGAACGCGGGTATCGGTGTGTTTTTCTAAATGAAGCAATCATGAAAAAATTTCTAATCCATATTTTATCTGTTATTTTTCTGGCGGTATCATGGGGAAGTTGTATCGAAGATTCGGATATTACGCCGGGTGTGCGAGGCACCGGGAAACCGGAGTTTACTACGTCCGGAATAACTATTGGCGAAAAGACCGCCTCATCAATTGAAGTAAAAGCTGAAATCTTAACGGCGAGGGGTGCGGTAGTAGAGGAACGCGGATTTTGTTATGGGAAAACCGAAGATCTCTCCATTGAAAATTGCATTGAGACTATTCCGGTGGGAGAAGGGATCGGTAAATTTGAGTACGTGATCGACGGATTGGAAAACCATACGTCTTATTTCATTCGTGCGTATGCGAGAAATACGATGGGTACTGAGTATACGCCGGCTTTTGAAGCAACAACAAACGATGGAAGCGGGAAAGTCTGTACCATCGTTATCGATACGTTAATACGTGCGGCAAAAGCGACGGTTGGTGCGAAAATAGAGAGTATGGGTGAAGGAGAATTGGAAGATATCGGGGTGTCTGTTTCGAAAACGTTTGATTTCGCGGAGTCTGCCGATGAAGTGAATATCAATTTTATCAGACAGGAAGACAATACCTATCTATATGAGTTGACTGAACTTAAACCTTCCACTAAATATTATGTGCGCGCTTTTTTTAATAATAAGATTGATGTGGATTTGGGACTAGTTGATTCGGTTGAAACTTTGCATGGCAAGCTGATATTTGGTGAAATAAGGCCTGAGGTCGGCTATACGGATGTAGTCTTGGAATCTTCTGTTACCAGTGAGGATGAAGATGAGACTGTTGAGATTTTAGAACGTGGGTTTTGCTGGTCGATAAATCCTGAGCCGACAATCGCAGATTCCGTACAATGTGGTGCCGGATTTGGAGAATTCAATGCAGTGATAAAAGGTCTTAAAGCGGAAGATAAATATTATGTACGCGCTTATGCTAGGACGAATTTTAATGCCGAGGGCGAATACGAATACGGAAACTCCATCGTCTCTTTTACTACTAAAAGAGACATTCCAACAGTTGATATCGGAGAAGCAACGAATATACAAAACGGAAATGCGGTCATTAAAGGATTGGTTAAACACGAAGGGGCAAGTTCGATAAATACAGTTGGAATGTGCTGGTCAACCTCCAACCCAAAGCCGACAAAAGCGGATCATGATACGATTTTATCGCAAGCGGCCGATGGCAGTTTTTCCATGCAATTAACAGGCCTCAAAGGAGGTACAACTTATTATGTGCGCGCTTATGCGATTAACGAACAAGGAATCGGATATAGTGATGAAAATGAAACCACCGTATTTACGACACCTTCTATATTCAAAACCGGTTTGGCCACATTCCCGGGAGCGACACGTTTGTCAAACTCTACCGCCTATTTTGCCATTAATGATAATTTGTATCTCGTTGGTGGAGATCTTGGAGCGAATTTGACGAATGAAATGTATGTATATTCTATATCAAAGAATGAATGGACGTCGCGTAAGCCTTTTTCGGGTGGAGCTGCGAAATGGTTGTCTGCGGTTGGTTATGGAAATTCCGGATTTGTTTATGGTGGCGTTGATAAAGATGGATATTATATAAAAGGATTTTACGAATATGAAAGTCGAGGGGACGAAAATGAGTGGAGAGATTATGAAGGGCCAGATTCGATGGTTATGACAACCGTTGTTTCAAAGGGAAACAGTATCTATTACATTGGAGGAAATTGCGACACTGTTAAACGTGAAGTCTGGGAATTTCAGCCCGGAAGCAAAATTTGGGAAAAGAAAACCGACTTTCCAGTCGCACAATATGGAGGAATTTCCGTCGTATTAGACAATGTCATTTATGCCGGAATGGGAAAAGATTCCTATAAAGTTTGCAACAATAGTTTGTGGACAACAAAAGACGGCGCAGTGACGTGGGATTCAAAAATTGAATGTTCCATAAGCAATGAAGGTATCTTGGCTGGAGTCGTTTGCAATAAACGGATCTATGTGATAAACGAAAGTTATTACATCTTGGAATACAATCCGGAAACAGACATTTGGAGCAGAAAATCTCAAATCCCGTCAGATTACCGGAAGCCTTTTAATGGCATGTATGTTGTAAATAATAAGATTTATATAGGCCTTGGTGATGCGAGGTCTTTCACAGTCTATGATCCGACATGGGACAATGAATGATTGAAAACTGCAGTATGGAAAAAAATATTACAATAAAATTTTGCAGATAAAAAATGATTTCATATCTTTGCACCGCTTTAAAGCAAAGAGTTCTTGAATTTATTCTTAGGAGAGATGGCAGAGTGGTCGATTGCAGCGGTCTTGAAAACCGCCGTACTGCGAGGTACCGGGGGTTCGAATCCCTCTCTCTCCGCGGAAAGCCTAAGACAACAGGTGACAAAAGTAAGACAAACTCTATAAGTTCAATGACTTGTAGGGTTTTTTGTTTCTATTTTGTCCGGTCTTGAAAGACAAGAAAAAGGAACAGAATCAAAATAGTGGGATAATGATGTTTTCATGCCGACAAAGGTATAACTTTTTATGATTACTATTTTGATGCGGTTGCCCTATTCTTGGTAAGGGCATTTCTTTATTCCCGGAACAAGATAAGGAATCAAAATGGAGGTTGATAGAAAACTTCCTACAATTCAAACGTTTTTATGGTAAAATACCAGAAAGCGGAGAAATAATTTGCAATGGATAGTTTAATTAATCTTCTATAGCCGCTTGAATATAGACAAGACGCATGTGCTTGATTATATCGACCAACTGAAACATGTTTTACTAAAAAAGCATGAACACTTTCAGATGCAGGGAGATATAGCCAAATATATGGGATATGTGGATTCAGGAAAATTCAGGTATTACAAAATAGACAAAGAAGGCAATGAACGTACCCTTTGGTTTAATAAATCTTTTCCGTTTATCGGAGATTACCATTTCGTTCTTAAAGAAGACAAATGCCGAACTTTGTATCCAAGCAATGGAGGATTATGAGATTCTATTGTTTAATTACGAACAGATGATGGAATTATTCGACACGAATATAGATATGCAAAAGTTCAGGGCAGCGCTTGCAGAACGTTCTATGTTCGGCTGGCGTAATATTGCTTTAGCTCTACATTTCGATACAGCCGAAGAAAGATACATTGAGTTATTAAACGATTATCCCAATATAGAAAAAGAGATTTCCTTAAAGCACATTGCATCAACGTTGGGCATTTCTCCCGAAACGCTAAGTAGAATAAGAAAAAAGTTAGAAAAAAAGCCATAGGCTTGACCTAAGTCAAGAATTAATAATTTCAGACTCTTTACTTTTACCCCCTAAAATGTAAGAGTATGAAAAATCAATCCAAACTATCCATACATGGGATCAGGTACATCCTGCTAATGTGCATGTAACTGCTGTTTCAAATCGGGATTATATTGATTGCGGCAGGAACTATCTATATCAATCGGCAACTTTTAATCTACTTTGTTATACTTGCCGGAAGCTATATAATAGAATTAATGGTAATCTCCAGTCACAATCCAGAGGTATTGAATGAAAGGGTTAAGAATATCAAAGCCGGAACAAAATCATGGGATAAAATACTGTTATCACTCTATGTCATATTCACCTTTATTGTGATGAACATTTTCATAGGGCTGGATATACGGTTCGGGTGGCCGCATATCAGTTTCACTTATGTCTATATCGGATTAGTTTTGTATATTTTTTCAGTTATTATCAGTACAAAGTCTCTATTGGCAAATAAATACTTCGAATCGTCTTCACGTATCCAAACTGAAAGAAATCAGACTGTCATATCAACAGGAATCTATGCTATCGTCCGCCATCCGGGTTATAGCTCCATTATCCTATGGGCATTGTCCATTCCTTTGCTCACAGGAGCGGTTTATACACTCATCCCTTCGG
>JAITVS010000349.1 GCA_031285685.1 Tannerella sp. | reverse complement strand
GTGCATACGTTTGTCCGCACGCTTCCATCCGTCCGTTTGTATTAGACGAAACAGAAAAAGCAGGAACTTCATTCGACACACTGGAAGTAAAAGCTCCACCCGCAATGAAAGGGATGGCTTTCCGTATTCAGGTAGATGTCTTAGACTGTCTGGGTTGCGGTAACTGCGCCGACATCTGTCCGGGTTTCAAAGGAAACCAGGCCTTACAGATGGCTCCGCTGGAAACGCAGTTGGAAGAACAAAAGAACTGGGATTACTGTGTTGCTAATGTAAAAACAAAACAGCATCTGGTAGATGTAAAATCAAATGTAAAAAATTCACAGTTTGCAACACCGTTATTTGAATTCTCCGGCGCTTGTGCCGGTTGCGGTGAAACTCCGTATGTAAAACTTGTTTCCCAATTGTTCGGTGACCGACAGATGATTGCAAACGCAACTGGCTGTACCTCTATCTATTCAGGATCAATCCCTTCTACTCCTTATACACAGAATGACAATGGACAGGGTCCCGCATGGGCTAATTCACTGTTTGAAGACTTCTGCGAATTTGGTATGGGTATGGAGCTGGCAAATAAAAAAATGCGCGAACGCCTTGTGATACTGATGAAAGAAGCAATGGCTAAAGATTGTCCGTCAGGAGCATCCGGTCTATACCAGGAGTGGATCGACAATATGAACGATGCGGATAAAACAAAAGAATTGGCTCCGCAAATTACAGAATTAGTGAAAGCCAATGCCGATAAATGTGATATCTGCAAACAAATAGCGGAACTCAGTCATTATCTGGTAAAACGTTCTCAATGGATTATCGGCGGTGATGGTGCTTCTTATGATATCGGTTACGGCGGATTAGATCATGTCATTGCATCCGGTGAAAATGTAAATATTCTGGTGTTGGACACCGAAGTATATTCAAATACGGGAGGCCAGTCCTCGAAAGCGACTCCGGTCGGAGCTATTGCTAAGTTTGCTGCTGCCGGAAAACGTGTACGCAAAAAAGACCTGGGTATGATTGCTACTACTTACGGATATGTATATGTTGCACAGATTGCAATGGGTGCAGATCAGGCACAAACGCTGAAAGCCATCCGCGAAGCCGAAGCATATAACGGCCCTTCCCTGATTATTGCATATGCTCCGTGTATCAACCATGGCCTGCGTAAAGGTATGGGTAAGAGTCAGGCAGAAGAGAAAGAAGCGGTTGCCTGCGGTTACTGGCACTTATGGCGTTATAATCCGGCATTGGAAGCAGAAGGACAAAACCCGTTCACATTAGACAGTAAAGAGCCCCAATGGGATAAATTCCAGGACTTCCTGAAGGGTGAAGTACGTTTCTCTTCTGTAGCCAAACAGTATCCTGATGAAGCTGCCGAACTGTTCAATGCAGCCGAAGATAATGCAAAATGGAGATACAAGAGTTATCAACGTATGATTGCGCAAGACTGGAGTAAATAAATCCCGGTTTTTAATAGTTAAAAATAAGGATGTGCCCGAACAGCACATCCTTATTTTTTTACGATATTAATAGGAAAAATATCAGTTTGAATACAGGATCTTCGTTTTTATATTCATTCCGTCTTAATCCGAAATACGAATCCGGAAGCAGTTTCTGCTTTACCGCCCTGAGTAGTACAGAAGAGATAGGCCGGTTTACCATCTTTCATCAGTAGTTGCGGACGTTCAAAGCGACCATAGCGGGTCAGGTGTTTGGGAGCAGGCGGTTGTTCGAAATAGTGTTCCGCGCCAAACCAGCCGATTTGCGGGGTTCCCCAGTTTAATCCGTCTTTTGATTCAAAATAAAGGCCGACCGTATGGTCATAAAAACCCATATCCCGCATCAGCATTTTAAAAATTCCGTCTTCGTACCAGATGTATGCATCTTCAACCTGCCGGTTTTCTCCATATACGGAAAAGTCAACAACCGGATTCTTTTCATAGCGGCGATAAGGCCCCGTAATATTATCGGCAAATGCGACACCGTATTTCCTGTTACCCGAAATGCCATTGATTCGCTGATTCAGGTATTCATATTCATTACAAGACTTGTAATAAAGCCAGTACTCTCCGTTCGGATGTTTCAGAAATGCCGGATTGGTGGTAATATAATCGTCCCATTCTCCGGAATTTCCGGGCATTAATAGTGGCTCATCACATCTTTCCCATGGCCCCCAGGGAGAATCGGCCACCGCATAACCAATGCGTTTGGTGCCGAATTTTCCGTCGGCCGTACCCATATAAAAGAGCCAGTACCGGCCATCTACATTGTAAATACTCGGATTGTGACACGTGGCACTGTCAAAATAACCCGGACGTGAAGCCAACACAGTTGAAACGTATTTATATGGACCTTCCGGTTGATCGGCTACCGCATGTGCAATCTCGCAGCGTCCGATCCAACCACCCATACCATATTGTTTTTTCCAACGCGAATAAAATACATGAACTTTATCATTGTCATCCATCATCGGCGCACAACACCAGACATAGTAATCGTCTTCTTCCAGAATGCGTCCGACAGGTTCCAGACGCTCTGCAAAAGAAGAAACAGACCCGGCCGGATAATTTCCGGACTGATCCATCAGTTGAGCCTGAATAACTGTTGTCCAAAAAAGAAATAATAATCCATAAGAGAAATTTCGTTTCATAAGTTCTGTTTTAATTTTTTCTTATCAATCTGACTTCCTTCAGACCTGACGGCTCAAGTTTATTGTCAGGAGTTACAATCATGGGATAAGAATAGGTTATACGTTCATTTTCGGGAAGCGAAGCGTCGTATATCATACGATTCATC
>JAITVS010000050.1 GCA_031285685.1 Tannerella sp. | reverse complement strand
AAAGCCTTTAGAAGGCAGTTCAGAGGAGTTGCTGATATACCATTCTTCCTATATAGGCTATCAATGTTGTGTGCATAACAAGTCAGTTACTGCAACCGGGTTTTCGGACTGACCCATATAACATTACCCATCCTGAAGAAATATCAAAACGATGGAGCAAACAGCATACCGGTATTGGGTCCGACGGATTGGTCCTGATTGGAAGATCGGATAAAGCAGATTTCAGCATGCGCATATTCAATGCTGACGGATCAGAAGCCATGATGTGCGGCAATGCAACAAGATGTATCGGAAAATATGTATACGACCAACGACTCACGGCAAAAACAACAATAACACTTGACACTTTGTCCGGAATAAAGACAATAAAATTACATATAAACAACAAAGAAGTAAACGGTGTAACAATAAATATGGGAATTCCCGCAATCAAAGAACAATACGTAAGAGTAACGGCAAATAAGATCGTTTACGAAGGTACGGTTGTTTCCATGGGAAATCCTCACTTCGTCATTATTACAGATGACGTTTCTAAAATTGATCTTCCGACAGTAGGTCCCCTCATCGAGAATAATCCGATATTTCCGGATCGTACAAATGTCGAATTTGTCGAGATAAAAAATAAAAACCATATCCGTATGAAAGTATGGGAAAGAGGATCCGGAATAACAATGGCGTGTGGAACAGGAGCTTGCGCAACACTTGCCGCATGTGCTGCAAGAGGAATATCTGAACGTAATGCTACGGTCGAAATGGATGGAGGTTTCCTTTCCATATTATGGGATGGCAATAATAACATACAAATGACCGGTGATGCCGTTACCGTATTCGAAGGCGACATTTATGATCAACCGTATCCGGGCATTCAATAAAACAACAATCTAAACAAAGCAAAAAACAAACAATAACAATCTAAAACAACAATTTATGGCATTAGTAAACGAACATCATTTGAAGCTGTCTGATAACTATTTGTTTTCAAATATTACTAAGAAAGTAAATGCATTCAAGGTAACCCATCCGAAAGCAAAAGTAATCAGCCTTGGAATCGGGGATGTCACACGCCCGTTACCCCAAGCGGTATGCAATGCTATGCACGAGGCTGTTGACGAAATGAGCCATGCGGAAACATTCTGTGGATACGGCCCGGAACAAGGATATCCTTTTCTGATAGATGCAATTATCAAACATGACTATAATTCACGCGGGATCAGTCTCGAGCCCGGTGAAGTCTTTATAAATGACGGTGCCAAGAGTGACACCGGAAATATAGGAGATATATTGAGACATGACAACAGTGTCGGAATTACCGACCCCGTATATCCCGTATATATCGACTCAAATGTAATGGCAGGACGCGCAGGGATTCTTACCGGGAATAAATGGAGTAATATCGTATATATTCCATGCACGGCAGAAAATAATTTTATGCCCGAATTGCCGCACAGAAGGATTGATATCCTGTATTTATGCTTCCCGAATAATCCTACAGGTACCACCCTTTCCAAAGATGAACTCAGAATGTGGGTAAATTATGCATTGGCGAATGACGTTTTGATCTTATACGACGCAGCTTACGAAAGATTTATTCAGGATCCGGACATTCCCCACTCTATCTATGAAATAAAAGGGGCCAGAAAAGTAGCGATAGAATTCCGCAGCTTTTCCAAAACCGCAGGGTTCACCGGAATAAGATGCGAATATACCGTTGTTCCGAAAGACTTAAACGGATTTTCCTTAACAGGCGAAAAGGTTTCACTGAACAGACTATGGAGCCGCCGTCAGAGTAGCAAATTTAACGGAACAAGTTATATCACACAACGCGGAGCCGAAGCGGTCTATTCTCCGGAAGGTGCACAGCAGGTCAAAGAAAACATAGACTACTATATGGCAAATGCCCGGATATTGAAAAAGGGGCTGACCGAATGCGGCATGAATGTATTTGGCGGCGATAACGCTCCCTATTTATGGATGCAGACACCAAAAAAAATGCCGTCATGGAAATTTTTCGACCAGCTCCTTTATGAGGCTGCAATCGTGGGAACACCAGGCATCGGTTTCGGGCCAAGTGGCGAGGGCTATTTCCGCTTCACAGCTTTTGGGAGCCGTGAAAATACGGAAGAGGCGCTGGAAAGACTGAAGAAATGGTTTTAATCCGAAGAATGAAAAGCTAAGCCCCCTCCGTTCACATGCCATTCTTTTTTGATTATTATATTCAACACAGATAAAGTTTTAATAGGTATTAGTATTTAATTAAAAAGAAAAAGGTATGAAAAAATTCAGGTTTAAAAAGTTTGTATTATTTATGGTTACACTCAGTACAGTTACTCTTTTCACTAAAGCACAGAAGGTTGAAATCTCAGCCGGTGCCGATATTGTCAGCAGTTATATCTGGCGTGGTCAGAATCTGGGTGGTGTATCCATACAACCCACAGCTGCAATATCAGTCGGCGGTTTCTCACTGGCAACATGGGGTTCTGTAGGCTTTGATAATTCCGACACAAAAGAATTTGATTTTACGCTAAGTTACGGAGTCAGGGGATTTAATGCGGCAATCACGGATTACTGGTTTGATACACCGGATAAAAACGGTGATATAAATAATTATTTTGATTATGCAGCTCATACAACAGCGCATATGTTCGAGGCAACTCTCGGATATGACTTCGGGCCGGTAGCAATCAATTGGAATACTTATTTTGCAGGAGCAGACTATAAAACGGATGGAGACAGGGCTTATTCAACATATATTGAAGCCGGTGCGCCTTTCAGAGCCGGAGGTTTTGATCTGAAAGCGGAATTAGGTATTACTCCATGGGAAGGCATTTATTCAGATAGATTTAATGTTGTGAATATGGGAATGAAAGTCGGAAAAGATATACACATTACAGAATCATTTTCTGTTCCGGTATTCACAAAAATAACATTCAACCCGTATCAGGAAAAATGTTACTTTGTCTTTGGCATAACCCTTTAAAAACCAGGCCGCATACAAAAAATAATTGACAATAAAATATCAAAAAGATGAAAAAGATTGAAGCAATTATCCGCAAAACAAAATTTGAAGATGTAAAAGATGCACTTCTTGCAGCAGATATCGAATGGTTTTCATATTATGAAGTAAGAGGTATCGGAAAATCACGCCAGGGGCGCATATACCGGGGTGTAGTTTATGATACGAGCTCCATAGAACGCATACTAATATCGATTGTTGTGCGTGACAAAAATACGGAAAAAACTGTACAGGCAATCATTCGATCGGCACAGACCGGAGAAATCGGTGACGGGCGTATCTTCGTCATACCGATAGAAGATGCTATCCGCATCAGGACAGGCGAGCGCGGAGACATTGCATTATATAATGCAGAACAGGAAAAATAACAAAAGCCGGTCATTTCAGGTAAAAAGATTATCAATAGGTTAAATACAATTATTATGGACAAAAAATATACGATATACCGCATTGCAAAAAAATTATGCATGACAATTTTTATTATAAGTCTTTTCGGAACAAACATGATGGCCGCCAATACGGATACGGCAGATCTGGCAACAACAGTAAACGACCTGTCTCTGGGGCTCAACACCGTATGGATGTTACTTGCCGCTATGTTGGTATTTTTCATGCAACCGGGTTTTGCTCTTGTTGAAGTCGGTTTTACGCGAGGTAAAAACACGGCAAATATCCTGATGAAAAACTTCTGCGACTTTTCATTCGGATCACTGCTGTATTGGGCGGTAGGATTCGGAATCATGTTCGGTTCGGGAGGATTTTCAGGTATGCCTAATTTTTTCAACATCGATTTTTACGACAGCGGACTCC
Source organism: Tannerella sp. (assembly GCA_031285685.1). Taxonomy (GTDB): domain Bacteria; phylum Bacteroidota; class Bacteroidia; order Bacteroidales; family Tannerellaceae; genus Tannerella. The sequence continues at coordinate 12,337 of JAITVS010000050.1, read as the reverse complement.
CTAAAGCCGGTTTTTTAATATTCCAAACCGTATTTTGCGCTACTGCCGCAACGATTGTTTCAGGTGCCGTAGCCGAAAGAACCAAATTTTCTATGTATCTTTGCTACTCCATTCTGATATGTACCATCGTTTATCCTATCTCCGGACACTGGACATGGGGAGGCGGATGGCTGATGAATGGCGACGAAGGAAGTTTTATGATGAAAACATTCGGGACGACATTTCATGACTTTGCAGGTTCTACAATCGTTCATTCCGTCGGAGGATGGATTGCTTTGGTAGGAGCAGCTGTCGTCGGGCCCCGTATTGGGAAATACGGAAAAGATAAAAAATCAAAAGCCATTCCCGGACATAACCTGACAACGGCCGCCTTAGGTGTATTTATCCTTTGGTTCGGGTGGTTCGGATTTAATCCCGGCTCACAATTAGCAGCAGCTACGGAAAGTGACCGCGAAGCTATATCCAACGTATTTCTAACCACTAATCTTGCCGCATGTGCAGGTGGAGCAATGTCACTCGTCGTATCATGGATAAAATATGGAAAACCATCTCTATCACTGGCTTTAAACGGCATTCTTGCAGGGTTGGTCGGGATCACCGCCGGATGTAACCTCGTATCTCCCGCAGGAGCGGCATTAATTGGTGGAATATGTGGTACAATCATGATCTTTGCAGTAGATTTCATAGATAAAGTATTAAAAATAGATGATCCGGTAGGTGCGTCGTCAGTACACGGAGTATGTGGTTTTTCTGGAACCCTGTTAACCGGATTATTCGCAACCAAAGAAGGTCTTTTCTATGGAGGAGGAGTCTCTTTTCTGGGAGCACAGGCATTCGGAGCCATTATTATCAGTGCATGGGCTATAATTATAGGATTCATTATATTCAAAGGACTTGATATGATACACGGCCTACGTGTTCCGTCACGTATTGAAGAAGAAGGCCTTGACATCTATGAGCATGGAGAATCGGCATACAACAGCTAATCATATTTTCGTAATTATACGCAAAAACAATATAAATAAAACAATTAAATTAAAATTACAAAAGCTATGTCACTAATCATTCCAAAAAATTACAAACAGACATTGATGCCCGAAACTACAGAACTGGCCATCCAAATGTTAAAACGCACATTTCAGGAGAAACTGACACAAAAACTCCACTTACGCAGGGTAACAGCGCCATTATTCGTCCTGTCGGGAACAGGTATTAATGACGACCTTAACGGCATAGAACGTGCAGTCAGATTTCCGATCCGATGCATGGGAGATAAACAGGCGGAAGTAGTCCATTCGCTGGCAAAATGGAAGCGCATGAAACTGGCAGCTTATCAGATCGCTCCCGGCTACGGGCTCTATACAGACATGAATGCTATTCGCAGCGACGAAGACCTCGACAACCTCCATTCTCTTTATGTCGATCAATGGGATTGGGAAAAAACAATAAATCCAGGCGACCGTAATGTCGACTATCTGAAACGTACAGTTCGCAATATCTACACGATCCTTAAAGAAATGGAATTAGTTGTTTATGAGCAATTTCCACACATCACCCCAACATTGCCGGAAGATATCACCTTTATCCATGCCGAAGAACTTCTTCAGATGTATCCGGATATCAGTCCGCGTGAACGCGAAATGAAAGCTTCTGAAAAATTCGGGGCAATCTTCCTGATCGGTATAGGCGGAAAACTCAGTAACGGAGAAAAACATGATGGCCGCGCACCGGACTACGATGACTGGAGCACTCCGAACGATGACGGATACCTGGGACTTAACGGAGATATTATTTTATGGAACAAGATACTGAAAACATCTTTCGAATTGTCATCAATGGGTATACGCGTAGACAAAGAAGCTTTAGAATATCAGCTTGAAATAAGCAACTGCCTTGAACGCGCAGAACTGACGTTTCACAAAGCGTTGCTAAACGGCCAACTACCTTCTTCCATCGGAGGAGGAATCGGACAAAGCCGCTTATGCATGTTTTTCCTGCAAAAAGCGCATGTTGGAGAAGTACAGGCGTCCATATGGCCGGAAGATCAGATCAGAATCTGCGAAAAAAACAATATCTTCCTGTTATAAATTTACAGACTCTTCACTTGTATTTTATATAATTAACAATTAGAAAACGATGTCAGATTTAAGATTCAGAGTAGTAGAAAAGGCTTTTCAGAAGAAAGCCGTCCCTGTTGAAACGCCCAATGCACGCCCATCCGAGTATTTCGGTTGCATGGTATTCAACAGAGAAAAAATGTTTAAGTACTTGCCGGAGAAGGCATACAAGGATTTGATTAGCGTTATCGACAAAGGAACATCTCTCTCATTAAGCACAGCAGACGCAGTTGCCGTAGGCATGAAAAAATGGGCGATAGAAATGGGAGCGACTCATTACACACACTGGTTTCATCCCCTGACCGAAGGAACTGCCGAGAAGCATGATGCGTTCATCGAACATGACGGAAAAGGAGGCGTTGTTGAAGAAATATCCGGAAAACTGCTTGTACAACAAGAGCCGGATGCCTCAAGCTTTCCGAACGGAGGTATCCGCAACACATTCGAAGCACGCGGCTACACGGCCTGGGATCCTTCTTCACCTGCTTTCATCGTAGGGGACACCCTTTGTATACCGACCGTATTCATCTCATACACAGGAGAATCGCTTGATTACAAAGCACCTCTTTTAAGAGCGCTTGATGCCGTAAACAAAGCGGCGGTTGATGTATGCCATTACTTCGATCCGAAAGTCAAAAAAGTACATACCTATCTGGGATGGGAACAGGAGTATTTTCTGGTTGATGAAGATCTGTATGCCGCCCGCCCTGATTTACTTCTGACAGGACGTACCCTTATGGGACATGAAAGCAGCAAAAATCAGCAACTGGAAGACCACTATTTTGGCGCTATCCCAACCCGTGTGACTGAGTTCATGAAAGAGCTTGAAATAGAATGCCTCAGACTCGGAATTCCGGTAAAAACACGCCATAATGAAGTTGCCCCTAATCAATTTGAGTTAGCTCCCATATTTGAAGAATGTAATTTGGCCAATGATCACAACTTATTGACAATGGCGATGATGCGTAAAATCTCACGTAAACACGGATTCCGTGTTTTACTACATGAGAAACCGTTCAAAGGTATCAACGGCTCGGGCAAACATAACAACTGGTCATTAGGTACGGACACCGGAATACTGCTTATGGCACCGGGTAAAACACCCGAGGAGAATTTAAGATTCCTTACATTTATCATTAACACGCTGAAAGCCGTACATAAGCATAACGGATTGCTGAAAGGTAGTATTTCTACCGCAACAAATGCGCACCGCCTTGGTGCTAATGAAGCTCCCCCGGCTATCATTTCCAGTTTTCTCGGCAAACAGGTGTCCGAAGTTCTGGATAGCCTTGAAAAAATAAAATCCGACAAGCTGAAAATAGAAGGAAAGCACGGATTCAAGCTTGATATTCCACGTATACCTGAAATACTTTTGGATAATACGGACAGAAATCGGACATCTCCATTTGCTTTTACCGGAAATCGTTTCGAGTTTCGCGCGGTCGGTTCATCGGCAAACTGTGCAACAGCCATGCTGGTTCTTAATGCGGCAGTAGCAGAACAACTAAAAATATTTAAAAAGGATGTGGATGCAAAGATCAAAAAAGGTACGGACAAATATACCGCCATACTGGAGGTCTTACGCAAATATTCAAAAGAATGTAAAGCTATCTGCTTTGACGGAAACGGTTACTGCGACGAATGGAAAGAAGAAGCAAAAAAACGGGGGCTGGATTGTGAAACCAGCGTACCTTTAATCTTCGACAATTACCTGTCAAAATCAAGTATTGAACTGTTTGAATCGACCGGTATTATGACAAAGAAAGAACTGGAAGCGCGTAATGAAGTCAAATGGGAGATGTACACAAAGAAAATACAAATTGAAGGCCGTGTGCTCGGAGATCTGGCAATCAACCATATCATTCCGGTAGCAACCCATTATCAATCCATGCTTATTGAAAATGTATCAAGAGTGAAAGACCTGTTCGATGCAAAGAAAAGCAAAGCCATCTCCGCAACAAATCTTTCTATCATTGAAGATATTGCAGAACATATCACCCAAATCAAAATATTGGTGGATCAGATGATTGATAATCGCAAAAAAGCGAATATAATTACAAGCGAACGCGAAAAAGCAATTGCATATCATGATACCATAGCGTCTATGTTCGACGAAATTCGTTATCACATTGATAAACTTGAATTGACGGTCGATAATGAAATGTGGACATTACCGAAATACCGCGAATTATTATTCATTCGCTGACGAAACATAAAAACGGTTGTTTTTATTGATTGTTTTATGTTTTTTGCAGAGAGAGTACAGCAACGTACTCTCTCTTTTGCTTCACGAACAACACATTTTCCATCAGATTCCAATATCAAAAACGTTTTTATCAGGCACATGTAGATTTTTATTAAATTAATTCATACTTTTGCTATCTGAATAAATTGAATAAAAATGAACGGTTTTGTAAAGGTTGCGGCAGCAGCACCCAACATAGAAGTGGCCAACTGTACGGAGAATATCCACCGGATTGAATCATTGATACGCAAAGCGGATAAACAGGGTGCGCAGATTATCGTTTTTCCGGAATTATCGGTTACGGGTTATACCTGCATGGACTTATTTGCACAAGACACATTACTGGACAGAGCAAAAGACGCAATACTGCAATTAGTTGAAAAGACAAAAAAGCTAAACATATTATGCGCCGTAGGAATACCGCTCGCTACAGAAAACAAATTATTCAATACTGCTGTCGTTTTTCAGAACGGACGCATCCTTGGAGTCATCCCAAAGTCATTTATTCCTAATTATAAAGAATTCCAGGAAATGCGATGGTTTTCTTCCGGAAGCAAACTGCAACCGCAAACAATCCGTATCGGTAACGAAGAATATCCGTTCGGAACAGACCTTCTATTTTCTGCAAAAAACTCTAAAGCCGTTGTTGGCATTGAAGTCTGTGAAGACTTATGGACGCCCGTACCGCCAAGTTCAAAACTATCTATGCAGGGAGCCAACATCATACTGAACCTTTCTGCCAGCAATGAAATTATCGGAAAAAATCAATATCTCAGATCACTCATCGCCCAGCAATCGGCGCGCTGTATTGCCGGATATGTATATACTTCTGCCGGTTTCGGAGAATCAAGTACCGATCTCGTTTATACAGGCAAAGGCTTTATTGCCGAAAACGGCACCATATTAAGCGAATCGGAACGGTTCGACTTAAACGATAAGTTGATTATAAATGACATTAATATCGATTACCTGCAACATGACAGACTTGTAAACACAAGTTTTGCTCCGCAACCTCAAAACGAAAATTTATCAATCATACGCTATATAGCATTTGATCTCGCTCCCTATAAAAACAAACTTGACCGGTTTATCAACCCATATCCGTTTGTTCCTTCAGAAAACAGTGAATTGAAAGACCGGTGCGAAGAAATATTCAACATTCAGACATTCGGGCTTGTCAAACGACTAAAACACATAAACGCGAAATCGGCAGTTATTGGTATTTCAGGGGGATTAGACTCCACATTGGCATTAATGGTCACCGTCCGTGCTTTTGACACATTGAATATTCCGCGAAAGAACATCCTCGGTGTCACAATGCCCGGATTCGGAACAACGGGGCGCACATATAAAAATGCTGTTTCTCTTATAAAATCCATTGGCGTTTCCTTCAAAGAAATATCGATAAAAGATGCCTGTATACAACATTTCAAAGATATCGGGCACGATGGAAAAACGCCCGACATCACATATGAAAATACACAGGCACGTGAACGTACCCAGATACTGATGGATCTGGCCAACCAGACAAACGGCATTGTGATCGGTACCGGCGATATGTCCGAACTGGCACTTGGATGGGCAACCTACAATGGCGACCACATGTCAATGTACGGAGTAAATGTCAGCATCCCGAAAACACTCGTTCGCTACCTTGTCGAATGGACAGCTAATAACATGCCCGATAAGAAAACCCGAAAAACTTTACTGGATATTGCCGATACTCCTATTAGTCCGGAACTTATTCCGGCAAATGAAGACGGCACAATCTGTCAAAAGACGGAAGATTTTGTCGGCCCCTATGAACTACACGATTTCTTCCTTTATCATTTCATGCGCTTTGGAGCATCACCCAGTAAAATTCTTTTTCTTGCCAGGCAGGCTTTTAATAAAAAATATTCGGACAATGAAATAAAAAAATGGCTTCAGACATTCCTTCGCCGCTTTTTTTCACAACAATTTAAGCGCAGTTGTCTTCCGGATGGTCCCAAGGTTGGTTCCATAAGTCTGTCACCGCGCAGCGACTGGCGCATGCCAAGCGACGCCTCCGTTGCCCTATGGTTAAATGAACTTGAAAATAAAGAGTAAATTCCGGTTGAATAATCACGACAATTTGCAAGGATAAGCTACTGAGAAATATCCGGTAATGCGGTCATTTCAATTCCCGCGATCATGTTTGCGCATAAGCCTTATAAATATCTGCAATCGTTTTTCCCAAGATAGGATGAACAACATCAGGTGCAATTTCAAATAACGGCTGTAAAACAAACATTCGCTGATGCATAAGAGAATGCGGTATTGTCAATTTAGGAGTATGCATTATTAAATCATCATATAACAATATATCAATATCAATGATACGATCATGATATTTACCGTTTACGGTTTTTTCCCGGCGTCCGATTTTTCGTTCTATATCCTGTGTTACAAACAATAACTCTTCCGGTTTCAATTCAGTCTCCACTTTCATCACTGCATTCAGATATTTCTCCGGAGAATCATACCCCCAAGGGGATGTTTCATAAAAACCCGAAAGGGCAAGAATATTCCCCACCCTTTCAGTAATAAGCGCAAGCGCCTCTTTTATATTTTTTCGCTTGTCTCCGAGATTGGAACCCAAGCCCAAATAGACAAATGACAATTTTAATTATTTGAAGATATATAATTACAAAATCAGCATCGCATCGCCATAAGCGCAAAAGCGGTATTCTTCTTTTATTGCCGTATGATATGCCTCCATGACAAGATCATAACCACCAAATGTGGCAGTCATCATAAGCAATGCGGACAAAGGCATATGAAAATTAGTGATCATGCAGTTTGCAATGCTAAAATCATAAGGCATAAAAATAAATTTATTGGTCCATCCGTCATATTCCTTAAGATGCCCGTCCGTACTCACAGAAGACTCTATTGCCCGCATGACCGAAGTTCCTACGGCACAAATTTTTTTCCCGTTATCTTTCGCCTCATTGACCGAATCCGCAACTTCGGCACCGATCCTCATCTGCTCAGAGTCCATCTTATGTTTTGACAAATCTTCAACATCGATTTCCCGGTAGTTTCCCAATCCGGAGTGAACCGTCACAAACTCAAATTTACAATCCTTGATTTCCAGGCGTTTCATTAGTTCACGACTAAAGTGAAGTCCTGCTGCAGGCGCCACGACCGCTCCCTCTTCTGAAGCATAAATAGTCTGATAACGCTCCACATCATCCGGTTCCGCCTCACGCGTAATATATTTGGGAAGAGGCGTATTACCCAGGCTATATAATGTATTTTTGAACTCATCATGAGGCCCGTCAAACAAAAAGCGAAGCGTACGCCCGCGCGAAGTTGTATTATCTATCACTTCGGCCACAAGAGAATCATCTTCCCCAAAATACAGTTTATTGCCTATACGAATCTTACGTGCAGGATCTACAAGTACATCCCACAAGCGTAAGTCCGGATTAAGTTCCCTCAATAAAAAAACTTCTATACGTGCGCCTGTTTTTTCCTTATTTCCGTATAAACGGGCAGGAAACACTTTCGTATTATTCATTATAAAAACATCGCCTTTACCAAAATACTTTATCAGATCCTTAAAGACCTTATGCTCAATCTTTCCTTTATCACGATGAACCACCATCAAGCGTGATTCGTCTCGGAATCTCGCCGGATGTTGAGCAATCAACGGTGTCGGCAATGCAAATTTGAATTTTGAGAGTTTCATATATATTTATTTTATTTATAATCAAAAGTAAAACGAAATCCAACATTTATCGGATTTCAGGTTTCATCTGCTTCGGGCGTAACTTCATTCAGGAAAGAATCAATATCCTCGGGATTAAGGCATTTATCTAATGTCACATCACCGACACGGGTTCTTTCCAATGCGATTAAATGTGCGCCCGAATCAAGAACTTGTCCTATATCACGTGCTAATGCACGAATATATGTGCCCTTACTGCATACCACCCGTATTTTTATAACCGGCAACTGACAATCCATTAACTCCAATTCATCTATCATCAACACTTTCGCCTTAAGAGGGACATCTTCACCTCTGCGGGCCAGTTCGTATGCACGCTTTCCGTCTATATTGCATGCCGAAAAAGCGGGAGGAACCTGCTCTATACGTCCGACGAATTTGCATAACACGCCTTCTACCATTTCGCGCGTTATATGTTCGGTCGGATAGGTTGCATCAATCTCTTTCTCCAGATCAAAAGAAGGTGTTGTTGCTCCCAGCTTCAATGTTGCAACATACTCTTTCGTTTGCCCCTGAAACTCTTCTATACGCTTAGTAGCACGTCCCGTACATAAAATCATCACCCCTGTGGCCTTTGGATCCAAAGTACCGGCATGACCGACTTTTATTTTTTTTACACGTAATTTCCGCGACAACTTGTAGCGAAACTTATTTACCAGATCAAACGAAGTCCAATCAAGCGGCTTGTTAAAAAATACAACTTCCCCGGCTACAAAATCCATCATCAATTAAACTGCAAATATATAATAGCAAACAGACCTGCCGCAATACAATAGTATGCGAAATAGACCAGTTTTCCTTTTTTCACTATATCAATCATCCATTTGCAGGCAATAACGCCTGATATAAATGCAGCGACAAAGCCGCATACCATAGCACTCACCGAAATGGAGGAAAATGCAGATACATCACTGCCTTTCATTACTTTTACCACATCCAAGAACGCTTCACCTAATACAGGTATAATAACCATAAGAAACGAAAACTTGGCGACTTTTTCTTTTTTATTGCCCAACAATATACCGGTAGCTATTGTAGAACCGGAACGCGAAAGACCCGGCATTACCGCGCAAGCCTGCGCTATACCGATGATGAAAGCATCACGAAAGGAAATCTCTTCCTTCTGACGGGGTCTGGCATAATATGAAATCATCAATAATGCCGCCGTAAGTAACAGCATGCATCCTACCAGCAACAAGCCGCTTCCGAAAAGGTCCTCTACCGTATCCTTAAAAAACACCCCGACAATCCCCACCGGAATCATAGAAAGCAGGATTTTGGATACCATCTTTGTTTCATCATTCCAACGGAAAGAAAAAAATCCCTTGAATAATCCGGAAACTTCTCCCCATAAAACAACAATCGTACTCAATACGGTAGCCACATGAACCAATATGGCAAATGCCAGATTTTCTTCGCCGGTCATACCAAACAAAGTACCTACAATAGTTAAATGACCGCTACTACTAACCGGCAAAAACTCCGTAAGCCCCTGTATAATACCTAATATAACAGCCTCTATCCAACTCATGCTTTATCTTTCACATTATCAACAACATGAGTATCCTTCGGCTTTTTCAATATGCCGACAACAACAAGCGCAAAACCCAAAACCGTTACAATCGGTGCAACCACAATTCGGCGTTTGCTGAATATTTCAGGATTGAATGAAACGTCATCAGAAGCGCCGCCACCACTCATCAACACAAATCCTATAATTATAAACACAACAGCAATAGCTATCAAAATAAAATTTTCTCTACCGAATGCAAAATCTTTCATATGTATATAAGTTTTTAATTTTCAGTTAAATATAATACAATTTCCCATGTGCCATACGCAAATACCGATTTACGGCAAAATAGGCAGCTATAACAGATAAAATAACCCCGGATGCAAGAATTATTCCATAGATCATAAATATCGTATCCGGATCTAAAATATCTTCCATGCTCATGAACTCTACCTTTAGATAATACAACGCACCCATTAACATGATTACTGCAAGGATTCCGGCTATTAACCCGCTCACGATGTTATAACGTATAAACGGACGCCTGATAAAAGAAGGGGTCGCCCCTACAAGACGCATCGTATAGATAAGAAAACGCTTCGAATAAATCAGTAATCTGACGGTATTATTGATCAAAACAAATGATATGGCGATCAAAACGGCAAAAAGGATCAGCAATACAACACCAATACGTCGTATATTCTGATTTACCATCTGCATCATATCCCTGCGATACTGCACATCCGAAACGCTTGCCTGAGAAGATATACGTTTTTCTATCAACGGAAGACTGTCCGGATGAGTATATTCGGACTTCAGCTTAACTTCAATTGACGCATGAAACGGATTGAAACCTAAAAATGTTTCCGGATTTTCTCCCAACTCACGCTGCATTTCAAGCGAAGCCTGCTCCTTCGAAATATATTCGGTCGATTTTACATAAGGCTGCTTTTCCAGTTCGTCGCGAATTTTACGTATTTTCACATCTGACAAATCCTCCGTTAACACAACGGAAATAGTGATATTCTCTTTTACATAATGAGATAGCTCATTTCCAAGAAACCCCATTATCAATATCAGACCCAGAAGAAAAAGAACCAATGATATACTAACCACCGATATCAGATGAGAATTAAAAAATGATATTGTATTTTTTTTATTGTTTGCTGCCATTCAAAATGCTTATACTTGCTCTAAAACAAAATACCTGACGGAAGAGAAAAACACTATTCCTCCCAATTTTAGCACAAAATAAATACATTTTTGTGGAATACCGTCAAGCGTTACGTATTTTTAACAATCTCCCGCCCAAAAAGCGTAGCCAATGTTGCATCCTCAATACGTACATTTACAAAATCACCGACATGATGGTTTCCCTTATCGAAGATTACGACCTTATTATGCTCTGTACGTCCAAAAAGCTGATCACGAGAACGTTTCGAATAACCTTCAGCTAAAACTTCAAATGTTTTACCGATATCACGCCGGTTACTTTCATCAGACAGTTTATTCTGCAAATCAATCATGCCTTGTAAACGACGAACTTTCACTTCTTCCGGAACATCATCCGTCAGGTGTTTGGCCGCATATGTTCCGGGCCTCTCCGAATACTTAAACATAAAGGCGGAATCATATCCAACTTCACGCATCAACGAAAGCGTTTCGTCATAATCACTTTCCGTTTCCGAATGAAATCCGCAAAACAAATCCGTCGATATGGTACACTCCGGCATAATACGACGTATAGATGCGATCCGGTCAAGATACCACTCACGTGTATATTTCCTGTTCATTACCTGTAAGATACGTGTACTCCCGGATTGCGCAGGAAGATGAATAAATTTACAGATATTCTTATGAGCCGCCATAGTATGTAACATTTCATCGCTCATATCCTTTGGGTGTGATGTCATAAAACGAATACGCATTTGCGGTACGGCTTCCGCAACATACTCCAATAACCGGGGAAACCCCACAGTCTGACCATCTGCCGTCTCATAATTGTAGGAATTTACATTCTGCCCGAGCAATGTTACGTCTTTATAGCCTTTGGAATACATATCGCGTACTTCATTCAGAATACTTTCGACATCACGGCTTCGCTCGCGCCCCCGGGTGTATGGAACAATACAATAGGAACAAAAATTATTGCACCCGCGCATAATAGAAACATATCCGGAGACATTTATACCGGCTATTTTCAACGGCACCACATCCCGATAAGTCTCTTGCGACGAAAGTTCCACATTGATCGCTTTTTCCCCTTTTTCCACTGCCCCCACCAGATTCGGTAAATCCATATAAGAATCGGGACCCGCCACAAGATCAACGCCATGTTTATTTATCAGTTCTTCCTTCACACGTTCCGCCATACAACCCAGGACACCTATGATCAAAGTCTTTTTATTTCTGCGTAATGAGTTAAAATACTGCAGACGCCCTATAACACGTTGTTCTGCATTATCCCGAACAGAACAAGTATTCACAAGAATGGCATCGGCCTCCTCTATATTTTCCGTCAGTATATAACCATCCGTATGCATGACAGAAGCAACCACCTCACTATCCGCCACATTCATCTGGCAACCATACGTTTCAATATATAGCTTACGCTCTCCGGAATCTTTTATATCTTGTTTCCTCTCTATATATTATTCAAAAAGACTGCAAAGATAATGTAAAATCATGGGCTATGAAAAGAATTCATT
>JAITVS010000247.1 GCA_031285685.1 Tannerella sp. | reverse complement strand
CACAATGGGGCTGGCATAGTTTCGACAATCCTAAAAATTTCCGCCACGAAGAAACATTGAAAGAATATGATTTCGGACGTGGAAAAAAAGAATTATACGCGGTACAGTTTAACGAAGAAGGGCGCCAGCAGGAAGCGGCGGACTGGTATCGTATAAATCCTCACAGGCTTCATTTAGGCATTATCGGACTGGAACTTGATGAAAACATTGGTTTGGAAGCGCTCACCGACATACAACAGACGTTAGAGTTGGAACACGGTATCATACGCAGCAGCTACAAATTAAACAGATCACCGGTAAACATATCGACCTACGTACATCCTCAGGCAGATATGCTGGCCGCAGAGATAAATTCCCCGTTAAAACCGGCGATAAAGCTTCACTTTCCCTACCCTACGGGAGGCCATTCCGACGATGCATGCGACTGGAACAGTAATGACAAACACCAGACGGAAATTGTCTCCGAAACAAATTCGTCGGCACTGCTAAAGCGCACATTGGGGAATACGGTTTATTTCGTTTCCGTACAATGGGAAGGCAATGCAAAAATCTCTAAGAAAGAAGCAAACTACTTTGTAGTTACCCCGGAAGATGAAAAATTTGCAATAACCTGTGCGTTTACTCCTACTCAACCGGAAAAGGAAAATCCTTCCGCATCGCAAACATTGGCCGAAACAGATAAATACTGGCATGATTTCTGGTACAACGGCGCAGCCGTCGATTTCTCCGGATGTACCGACCCGCGTGCAAAAGAGCTCGAAAGAAGAGTTTTGTTAAGTCAATACCTTCTGGCCGTACAATGTGCAGGTTCAACACCACCACAGGAGACAGGACTAACCTATAATTCATGGTACGGAAAATTTCATCTGGAAATGATCTGGTGGCACCAGGCGCAATTTGCGCTGTGGAACCGCCCGGAACTTCTGGCGCGTACCATAGAGTGGTATAAGGAAGCAGAACCGGTCGCAAAACAAATTGCGGAGAGACAAGGATTCAAGGGTATACGCTGGATGAAAATGACGGATCCGAGCGGAACAGAAGCGCCCTCCAAAGTAGGAAGTTTCCTTATCTGGCAACAACCTCATTACATTTATATGGCCGAACTTCTCTACCGCGCTGATCCAAGTGATGAAAACCTAAAAAAATACTACCGCCTGATACAGGAAACAGCAGAATTCATGTATGATTTTGCTACATACGACCAGTTGGAAGGGCGCTTTATCTTAAAAGGAATCATACCGGCACAGGAAACCCTTCGCGCATCGGAAACAGTCAATCCTCCGTTTGAACTTTCATATTGGCACTTCGGTATGGAATTGGCACAGCAATGGCGTGTACGTAATGGCGAAAAACGCAATCTCGAATGGGATGAGCTTATCGATAAACTTTCTCCTTTAGCCTATAATGAGGATAAGCTTTATCTTGCTGCCGAAACAGCTCCGGACACCTACATCGACATACGTTTCACATCCGACCACATGGCAGTTCTGGGCGCATTGGGCATTCTTCCGAAATGTAAACTGGTCCGCGAAGATTATATGAAAAATACCCTTCATTGGATCTGGGATAACTGGAACTGGGGAAAAACGTGGGGATGGGACTACCCGATGACCGCCATGAGTGCAACACGCCTCGGAGAACCGGAAAAAGCAGTCGGAGCTATATTGATGGAAAAAAGAACAAATACCTATCTGCCGAACGGACACAATTATCAGGATGGACGCCTGCGTGCATACTTGCCGGGCAATGGCGGTTTGCTCTATGCCGTAGCGCTCATGTGCGCCGGCTGGGACGGATGCAAGGAAAAAAATCCGGGTTTCCCGAAAGACGGAACATGGAACGTCCGCTGGGAAGGCCTGAAACCCGCACCGTAGTATGCAAAGAGCTAATGAATTAAGAATTGGCAGCTGATAACCGAAGGTCGCTTAGCGAAGCGTAAAGCAATTGACAATTATTTGCGACCGAAGGTTGTTTTGGACTGACCTCGTGTGGTGAGCTGTTCTGCCAATGAAGACAGCGTCAAAAATCTATGCTGTTTGAGCGAAGCGAGTTTCAAGGTCTTTAGTCGTTTTGCGAGACTCGGCAAAGCCAAAATAAATTTTGACTCTGCGCTCGCTACTTAAAACGTTCATAGATTTTAGCTGTCGGAACGTCCGGCGGAACGAGTGAAGCACACGAAGTCTTGCTTTTTTGGTACTTTTTTAGCAAGAAAAAAGTACGAACAACTAAACTATAATTAAAAATGAGCCGAAAATTTATAGCATTTACCATCGGATTATGTATTGCAGGATATATTTCCGTAAACGCGCAGCAAGCGAAAAAAATTGGTGATTTTATCGAATCAGCTTCATACAACGACGATAAACGCGGAGTCAAACGCTCCCTGCAATATCGTCCTGATGAAAGGGATTTTGTCTGCATCAATGGAAACAACCGCTACACACGCGCTTTATACGGCACTCACACGGCATTTCGTGTAGAAACAAGTGACCGGCCGATATTCGCTACTTTCGAAAAGAATAAGAATAAAAACATCCGCTTTGTCTATATTTCCGGCAACGACACGCTGCCCTTGGAATCCGCTCAATTCTGCGAAGCCCGTTATACCCCGGGAAGGCGAAGTTATAAAGTGAAAGATGATGCATTCAAAAACGGAGAAATACAGATATCAGTCCTCGCATCTCCCGATGAAGACGCAGCCATATGGAAGATTGAATCATCGGATATGCCTGCAACAGCTGTCATCAAAGCGCTCTTGTCTCCCGCTAAAATACAGAACCTGAACAGGAACGGAGACCTGGGGGTTGATCCGGCAGATAGCTTTGACCCTTCGGATACGATTTTACATAGTTGCGATATGCAGCTTAACGGAAACACCCAATACCTGTTATTTGCAGATGACGACATCCATACATTAGTAACAGACAAAGGTTCCCAATACTACCGGAAAGCAGAAGATTTCCGGAAAGATCTGGCCGGGCGGATTATCATTTCCACTCCCGACCCCTATTTCAATACGTTAGGCGGCGCTCTTTCCGTTGCTGCAGATGGTATATGGGACGGCGTCGTCTGGCAACACGGAGCCGTGGGATGGCGGATGCCGCTCAGCGGATGGCGTGCGGCATACATAGGCGATGTGATGGGATGGCATGACAGGGCACGTACGCATTTCGATGCATATGCCGCTTCACAAGTAACAGATGTCCCTCCCATATACCCACATCCGACACAGGACTCCGCCCTGAATCTGGCACGCGCCGAAAAGCGCTGGGGCACACAGATGTACAGCAACGGTTATATCTGCCGTAATCCGAACCGCAACGATCAGATGCACCATTATGATATGAATCTTTGCTATATTGATGAACTGATGTGGCATTTCCTGTGGACAGGAGATACGGTGTATATCCGGACGATGTGGCCCGTTATCGAAAGACATCTCGAATGGGAAAAACGCAATTTTGACCCGGATAATGACGGACTCTATAACGCTTATTGCTGTATCTGGGCCAGTGATGCATTATACTATACCGGAGGAGGGGTTACCCATTCATCAGCCTATAATTATCGTGCAAACAAGCTGACGGCGCGCCTTGCCGGAATAATCGGTAAAGACGGTAAACCCTACGAAAAAGAGGCGGAACATATCTTATCGGCAATGAACAAAAGATTATGGTTATCCGATCAGGGACACTGGGCGGAATATCAGGAATTAATGGGCCATCAGAGAAAGTATGAAAATGCCGGTGTCTGGACCATCTACCATGCTATCGACTCCGATGTGGATAATGCGCGGCAGGCTTATCAGTCCACCCGCTATATCGACACGGAAATACCACACATCGATGTCGTTTCGGACGATTTGAAAGAAAAAGACCTGCAAACAATAGCCACCACAAACTGGCTGCCCTATTCATGGAGTATTAACAATGTAGCCTTTGCCGAAGTGATGCATACATCACTGGCTTACTGGAAAGCAGGGCGTAACGAGGAAGCGTTCAAACTTCTCAAAAGTTCTGTTATGGATGGAATGTACCTCGGCAGTAGCCCCGGAAATTTCGGACAGGTCAGCTTTTACGATGCTGCACGCGGAGAGTGTTACCGTGACTTCGGAGATCCTATCGGAGTTGCATCACGCGCTCTAATACAAGGGCTTTACGGTATTTATCCGGATTTATTGGAAGGCACGGTTCGCGTTATCCCGGGATTTCCGGCCGAATGGGAATACGCTTCTTTGAAAACGCCTTATATTGATTATTCATTTACACGACAAGGTAAAACCGATAAATATGACGTATCGCTTCATTTTCAACGCCCTGCCGCACTACAATTGGAAATACGTGCATTATACGATGATGCTGTCGTGACGGTAGACGGAAAAAATGTGAATCCCGTGTGGAAAGAAGGAGTACAATATCCGAAACTGATACTGGCCTTGCCTCAGACCGATAAATACAACATTGAAATCAAATGGAAAGGCAATCCGCTTGATTTTTCATACGACGCACCGGAAAAAGGAGCGCTTAACAGCGTATGGCAGATAAAAGCCGAAAAAATAAGCGCGATCGAAGACCCGCAAAACGTACTATCGGATATACGGAAAAGTATTTCCACCGAACCGGCTCAATCCGGTATGAAAACCGAAAAGCAATCCAAAAAAAATAACATCGGTTACGTTTCATCCGATATGAAAGCAATCGGCGGAAAACTAACCGGAACACCCGGACATCGCACGTTGTTTGTTAAACGTATACAGGGAAAAGCCGTATGGTTGCAACCGATACCTATCGAAATTGAAGAAGTATCTTCTCCGGTACCGGAACCGTTTACGAACCTGAACGCAACCCTTTGCGAACCGGTCCATATGGACAATTATTATAATGACAGCGTTACCAATACATTCCGGAACCGTTATTTCTCACCACGTCCTCCGTATACCACCTTACAGATACCGACACAGGGAATCGGCGAATGGTGCCATCCGTTACTTACAGCGGACATCGACGATAGCGGTTTACGTAATCATTCTGTGGACGGGATATTCACGACTTCAAACAAGATTCCACTACGCACCCCCAGAGAAGGTCACAATATTGCCTACACCTCGATGTGGGACAATTTTCCGGATTCGATACGCGTTCCTCTGCAGGGCAAAGCATCCAATGCTTACCTGCTTCTTGCCGGTACGACAAATCATATGCAGTGTCATATCGTAAACGGAATTGTCGTTGCAGGGTACAGTGACGGAAGCGCAGATACGCTCCTCCTCATCAATCCGGAAAACTGGTGTCCGATAGAACAGGACTTTTTTGTTGACGGAAAGGCCTTTCGCCTCAAATCACCGCGCCCTTACCGCCTGCATCTCAAATCGGGGTTATTAAGTAATAATCTGGAAAAAGATTTGAATATCACGGGTGTTTACGGACGCTCCATAGACGGTGGCGCCGGAGTACTGCTCGATATGCCGCTCAACAAAGAAAAAACACTGGAATTTCTACAAGTAGAAACCCTATCCAATGATATTGTTATCGGATTAATGGGAGTAACACTTCAGAGATAACGACAAACAAGAGTTTCGGATTATGTAATTCCGGTTTGATATTTATTTTGCAGTCATATTAGTATATTCCGTACAATAATCCATATAATTGTACACAAATATAGGTTCGGATTTGTGTACAATTATTTTCTTTGCTGTTGTATTTTAACTGCAATGACAGAATTTATATAAAATTTTAATGATAGAATCCATGAAATACATGAAACAACTGGTTTTAATTTTTCTCTTCATCCCGGGATTGAATTCCGAATGTTTCGCCCAAAACAAGAAAACGGAAATAAACGACTCTAATACTCCGCTTCATCTAATGCAACCGGAATATAAAATACCTTACGGGGTTCCATCCGAAGAAAAAATAAAGGCAGATATTGACCGTGTGTGTTCTTATCTGGAACAATGTACTCCTGCACAGGTAGTCAATAAAAACACAAACGCCGTGATTTCGGATTATAATAATCTCCCGGCCGAAGCACAGCTCAAACGCGGAACATTCAGGCTGACAAGTTATGAATGGGGGGTTACTTATTCGGCGATGCAGATTGTCGCTGATGCAACCGGCGACAAACGATACCTCGATTATGTACACGAACGTTTCAATTTCCTGTCAACAGTATTCCCCCATTTCAAAGAAGCATATTATCAATATGGAACGACTGACGGACAATTTATTAAAATATTGAAACCTCAGGCGCTTGATGACGCCGGCGCCGTATGTGCCGCCATGATCAAAGCGCAACTGAAAGACAAAGACCTCAATCTGAAAGAGATGATTGATAATTATCTGAATTTCATCCTTTACAAAGAACACCGGTTAAGTGACGGCACATTAGCGCGAAATCGTCCACACCCAAACACGTTGTGGCTTGACGACATGTATATGGGAATTCCTGCGATTGCCTGGATGGGAAGATATGCGAGCGATAACCAGAATAATTATTATGCGGAAGCGATCAAGCAGATCAAACAGTTTTCCGACCGTATGTTTGTTCCGGAGAAAGGACTGTTCCGTCATGGATGGGTGGAGTCTTCATCCAGGCATCCGTCTTTTTTCTGGGCGCGCGCCAATGGTTGGGCCATGCTTACCCTGTGCGATGTCCTCGATGCTTTACCCCAAAATTATACGGGACGTGATGATATCATCCGATTATTGCAGACGCACATCCAAAACGTGACATCTTATCAGAGCGGCGATGGTTTCTGGCATCAGTTACTTGACCGTAACGATTCTTATTATGAAACGTCAGCGACCGCGATCTTTACCTATTGTATCGCACATGCTATCAATAACGGATGGATAGACCCGATTGCTTACGGACCTGTTGCAACTCTCGGCTGGCAGGCAGTTTCAACTAAAATAAACACAAAGGGACAGGTAGAAGGAACCTGCGTCGGAACAGGTATGGCCTTTGATGCGGCATTCTATTATTACCGTCCGGTAAATGTACACGCGGCACACGGGTACGGCCCCGTATTGATGGCCGGAGGTGAAATGATCAAATTACTGAAAACCTACTTCCCGAAAATGAATGACAACGCGGTTCAGTATTATGCGGAAATGCAAACGACAAAAGCTCCGATATTTGCTTTCGCCAGCTCCAAAAACCCGGCAAACATGGTACCGGGAACAAGCCGCAAAGGAAATAAGCCGGTTATTTTTACAATTGGCGATTCCACTGTCAAATGCGGTGGCGGACAGGGAGAAAACAATATGTGGGGCTGGGGCAGCTTCTTCGAACAATTTTTCGATACGACACGTATTACTGTGGAGAACCATGCCCTGGGCGGACGTAGCAGCCGCACCTATTATACGGAAGGGCTTTGGGATAAAGTACTTCCGGCTGTACAAAAAGGTGATTTCATGATCGTCGATTTCGGACATAACGACGGAGGACCATTCAACACAGGCCGTGCAAGAGCCTCTCTCCCCGGTACCGGCGAAGAAAGCGAAACGGTCGTAATGGAGCGCAACGGCGGCAAAGAAGAAGTATATACATTCGGTCACTATCTGCGTTTGTATATCCGGCAGGCAAAAGCAAGAGGCGCCATTGTGATCGTAACCTCCCATACCCCCGGAAACCGCTGGAATGATGACGGAAAAGTAAGACGCTGCGATGAAACGTACGGTAAATGGTCAAAAGAGGTAGCCGAACAGGAAGGTGTTTACTACATAGACCTGAATGAGATCACCGCACTGAAATATGAAGCTGCCGGAAAAGAAAAAACAAGCAACTATTTTGTTGACGGCGTGCACAATACCAAAGATGGAGCGATCATGAACGCGGAATCGGTCATAGAAGGTTTACAACAAACCGATTGTACCCTGAATCAATTTGTGAAATAAATGTAATAACTAAACAAGCAAATACCGAATATAAAATTCAAATTCAGCATATGGCAACAAAAACAATTCAACCGGACATAAAGTTATTAACAGTCATATTTACCGGTTTACTATTCCTGTATTCATGTACACAGCCGGTACAGGAATATAAATATGAGACAATTATCGTAAATGAAGCACCGTTTCCGATGGACACGATTAAAGTACTGATCTATCCCGAAAAAGACTTTATTATCACAAATTACGGGGCCTCGACAGAAGCGGACAACAATACGGAAGCGATAGCGAAAGCCATCGAGGCGTGCAATAAAGCCGGAGGAGGAAGAGTTGTTGTGCCTGCCGGAGAATGGATTACCGGCCCGATACATTTCAAAAGTAACGTGAACCTGTATCTGGAAGAAAATGCAGTACTTCGTTTTACGGATAACCCTTCCGATTACCTGCCGGCCGTTATGACTTCATGGGAAGGGCTGGAATGTTATAACTATTCGCCCCTGCTCTATGCTTTCGGATGCGAAAATGTAGCTATTACAGGAAAAGGAATGTTGAGCCCCAAAATGGATACATGGAAAATATGGTTCAAGCGTCCGGAACCCCATATGAATGCATTAAAAGAACTTTATACGATGGCTTCGACGGATGTTCCGGTGGAAGAGCGTCAAATGGCAACAGGAGAAAATAATTTACGCCCTCATCTGATCCACTTCAATCGTTGCAAAAACGTATTGCTCGACGGATTTAAAATCAGGGAAAGCCCGTTCTGGACAGTACACTTGTACATGTGCGACGGAGGTGTAGTCCGGAACCTCGACGTCAAAGCACACGGGCATAACAATGACGGGGTTGATCTTGAAATGAGCCGCAATTTTCTGGTTGAAGATTGCGTATTTGATCAGGGAGATGATGCGGTTGTATTAAAAGCCGGACGCAACCGCGATGCATGGCGTTTGAACACACCCTGTGAAAACATTGTAATACGTAATTGCGATATCCTGCAGGGACATGTATTGTTAGGCATCGGAAGCGAAATGTCCGGCGGCGTACGAAATGTATACATGCACGATTGCAATGCGCCCGACACCGTATTCCGCTTATTCTTTGCCAAAACAAACCATCGTCGCGGCGGATTTATTGAAAACATTTACATGGAAAACATAAAAGCCGGACGCATGCAACGCGTTCTGGAAATCGATACGGATGTATTATACCAGTGGAGGGATCTCGTTCCCACCTATGAAGAAAAAATAACCCGCATCGACGGGATTCACATCAACCATGTGACATGTGAAGCGACGGATGCCATATACGAACTGAAAGGCGACGTCCGGCTTCCAATCAAAAACGTAGAAATAAAAAACATTCACGTAGGCGAAGTCAGAAAATTTATCCATGCAGTAAACAATGCCGAAAATGTGACGGAAGAAAACGTCACATTCGATAAAACATCATTCACTTTGAAATAATTTTTAATTTTAATTCTTGCACATATGAAAAGAGAAGCATTTAAAATGTTCCTGAAACCAGGTTTCGAGGAAGAATACGAAAAACGTCATGCGGCAATCTGGCCGGAACTACGCGAACTTCTGTCTAAAAACGGAGTTTACGACTACTCGATTTATTGGGATAAAGGGACCAATATCCTTTTTGCCTGCCAGAAAACAAAAGGTGAAGAATCATCACAGGATATGGGAACAAATCCGATCGTACAGAAATGGTGGGATTACATGGCAGATATCATGGAAGTAAATCCGGATAATTCACCGGTAAGCATTCCTCTGTCGGAAGTTTTTCACATGGACTGATCCATTATTAATACATAAATATAAAAGCCATGCTGTCTGCATGGCTTTTATATTTATGCAAGGGATTCGTATTAAATTAACGTGAGTTCGAAATAAGAATTAGAACAAGCATAGTTGTTTATCATCAATATAATCCACATTGATAGTCGGTTTCTTGGGCAAGAAGCTATATGCCAGAAGTCCTGCTATCAGATTGGTTATAAAGTTTGTAAAAGATCGATGTCTGGTGTGTTCAATCTGACAGATATTCTTCAATTC
>JAITVS010000217.1 GCA_031285685.1 Tannerella sp. | reverse complement strand
TTCATGAAGCAATATCCCCGAGCCTCCGGCACCCATAACGACCGGCATTTCTCCACCTTTTGGTTTTATTGCTTTAAACAGGATGGCCGTTTTTTCTATCGCTTCATTGACGATCGTGTCAATAAGGTCGTCAGTAAGAAACTCGGCTCCCATGCGTAGTGCACGTGAAGAACCGTTACCTTCCATCCGGTCTCCTTCAGCCATGATACATTGTACGCCAATCATAACCATCGGACGATAGTCGTAGTAATATTGTCCCTCCGAATTGCAAAACATGATATGAGAGGTTGCATCATTCAACCATGCGGATACTTTTGTAACGCGATTGTCTGCAGCGAACATTTTATCATTTATCTTCTGCAGATATGGCATTTTATTTTTAACGGCAACTTCTTCCCAGGTTGTTTTGACTTTATATAAACTGTTTTTGACACTTATATCCGTCAGATTGACGGGAGTTTTAGTACTGTTTTCATTTGCAATACGTGCTGCAGTATGTGCCGCTTTCAGCATTTCATCGACCGTGATGTTTTCAACATAAGCGTATCCGGTCTGTTCTCCGGCAACAACGCGTACTCCCATTCCAAAATCGATATTCGAATAGGCGCGGTTAACAGCTCCATCCTGAAGACTCAGACTATTTGAAAATGTATGTTCAAAAAATAAATCCGCATAATTGCCACCCTTTTCCAATGCTGCAGATAAAACCTGTTTAAGCTGGTTTTCGGTTACGCCGAAATGTTCCATGGCAAAGTTCATGGTTGCCGGATCATTGCTAATACCGTCGATTTTATCATTTCCGAACATTGACGGAGCAGCTAATGACCCTAACATAAGCCCTCCGGCTTTGATAAATTCTCTTCTGTTAAATCCCATAAGTATTTACTCATATATATTGTTTATATTAACACTACAAAGATAAGTTTTTTTTCTATCTTTCTATAAAATAGGCGGCGCCTCAACAATAAAAATAAATTTTATTTATTTTGTATTGCCTTCGACTTGCACTATCTTTGCATTTATTATATTAAAAAACTTTATATTTTGCAAAGATGAAGAAAGTTGCTTTAATAACCGGTATTACCGGACAGGATGGCTCTTTTCTGGCCGAGTTTCTTATCGAAAAAGGATATGATGTGCATGGTATTATACGCCGTTCATCGTCATTCAATACGGGGCGGATTGACCACCTTTATTTTGACGAATGGGTGCGTGACATGAAAAATCAGCGTACGATCAATCTTCATTACGGCGATATGACCGACAGTAGTTCGTTGATACGTATCATTCAAATGATCCGGCCCGATGAGATCTATAACTTGGCAGCTCAAAGTCATGTGAAAGTCAGTTTCGATGTGCCGGAATATACTGCGGAAGCTGATGCCATCGGAACATTGAGATTGCTGGAGGCTGTTCGTATCCTGGGATTGGAGAAAAAGACCCGTATCTATCAGGCTTCGACATCAGAGTTATTCGGATTGGTTCAGGAGATACCTCAGAAAGAAACAACGCCGTTTTATCCGCGTTCTCCTTATGGAGTCGCGAAGCAATACGGTTTTTGGATTACAAAAAACTATCGCGAAAGTTATGGAATGTTTGCGGTAAATGGAATATTATTTAATCATGAAAGCGAGAGACGGGGTGAAACTTTTGTGACACGCAAAATTACATTGGCGGCAGCACGAATTGCCCAGGGATTTCAAGACAAATTGTATATTGGAAATCTTGACGCCCAGCGTGATTGGGGATATGCCAAAGATTATGTAGAATGTATGTGGCTTATGTTGCAACACGAAATGCCGGAAGATTTTGTTATTGCAACAGGGCAAATGCATACTGTTCGTGAATTTTGTACGCTGGCATTCCATGAAGCCGGGATAGAACTGCGTTGGGAAGGGGCCGGGGTTGATGAAAAAGGCATTGATATTAATACCGCACGCATTATTGTCGAGGTTGACCCCAAATATTTCCGGCCGGCGGAAGTAGAATTACTTCTGGGCGATCCGACAAAGGCGAAAACATTGCTTGGTTGGGATCCGAATAAGACATCATTTGAACAATTAGTAAAAATAATGGTAAAGCATGATATGCGCTTTGCCCGAAAATTATACGGCCGTTCAAAGGACGAAATCTGATATGGAAAAAGATGCAAAAATATATGTGGCCGGCCATCGGGGATTAGTCGGATCTGCAATATGGGACGGCCTGAAGAAGAAAGGATATACCAATCTTATCGGCCGGACGAGTAAGGAACTCGATCTGCTTGATGATGGAGCGGTAAATCGTTTTTTTGAAGATCATCATCCTGATTATGTTTTTCTTGCTGCTGCCTATGTTGGCGGCATCATGGCGAACAATAAATATCGTGCTGATTTTATTTTCCGTAATTTGAATATACAGAACAATGTTATCGGTAAAAGTTTTCTTTACGGAGTGAAGAAATTGCTTTTTCTGGGCAGTACTTGTATCTATCCGCGTGATTCGGAACAGCCGATTAAAGAAAGTTCTTTGCTGACCAGGCCGCTTGAATATACGAATGAACCGTATGCGATTGCTAAGATTGCCGGATTAAAGATGTGCGAAAGTTTCAATCTTCAATACGGAACTAATTATATAGCTGTGATGCCGACCAATTTATATGGTCCTAATGATAATTTTGATCTCGAACGCAGCCATGTATTACCGGCTATGGTGCGTAAGATACATTTGGCTAAATGTTTGTCGGATAATGATTTTACTTCTATCCGGAGAGATTTGAATAAACGTCCTGTCGAAGGTGTGGACGGTAATGCAAATGTGGAGGCGGTTCGGGCGGTTTTGTCTAAATACAGAATAACATCTTCAGGTGTTACATTGTGGGGAACCGGTCGTCCTTTGCGGGAGTTTCTGTGGAGCGAGGAAATGGCGGACGCCTGCATTTATATTATGGAAAATGTTAATTTCGATGATTTAAAGGGTTCTTCGGAAGAAATTCGTAATTGCCATATTAACATAGGAACCGGAAAAGATTTATCAATAAAAGACTTAGCGTATTTGATTGCAAAAACGATGGATTATAAGGGGACGCTATCTTTTGATGCCACTAAGCCGGATGGAACAATGCGTAAGTTGACGGATGTATCCAAATTGCATGCTCTGGGCTGGCATCATAAAATTGAGATTGAGGAAGGGGTGGAAAGGATATACAACTGGTATATCGGTGATATGCAAAAATGAAAATGAAGGTATCCATTCCCGGATACCCTCATTTTGAAGTTATGGACAACATTACAGGAAAATCCTGTTATTTTTTATCTGGAGCACTCTTCGATCAGTACTTTTTTCATTGTTTCATGATTGTGAAAATCTTCACGAAGTTTGTATTTGCCGTTCTTCTCTATCAGCACATAAGATGGTATGCCGTTTATTCCAAACTTGTCGCATATATATTTCCATTGTTCATTGCTTAGTCTGTAATGATCCCCTTTGATATCCGGAATAGTGGTGCGCCATTTTGTTTCCGGCGACGTTTCGCCTGTAATATAAACGAATACGATATTCTCGTTTTTAAGTTCTGTTTCTTTTAGGGGTTCCGTTTTCTTTATGGATGAACGACATGGACCACACCATGTAGCCCAAAAATCAACGAATGCAACTTTACCTTTATAATTGGCTGCTATTGCATCAAAAAGTTGATCGTTGGATACTTTAGGCACTTCGCATATCGTATATCCGGTTTTAGTTTTAGATTCTTCCATCTGCTTCTGGAGTTTTTTATCAAGAGCAGATAGTGTGTTGGCAAAAAATGGATTTTTGATAGCTTCTAAGTCTGTTTTTTCTTTGTCCGTCAGAACTTCCATTTCTTCAATTTTAAAACCTAAAGGATATGCTTTTTGTAAATCATAGAGAAATCCGTCCTTTGGGCCAATTATTGTATCCAAATCGGCTTTGCCGCTAAAATATATTGGGTATATATAAGGGAACATTTCCGTATACAGGTATTTTGTTCCTTCGATTTGATAGTCCTTAATTTTATTGTAATGTTTTTTTGTGAATTGTGGTGTGTTGAAATCTTTTAAAGTCTGTTGATCCCAGGAAATTTTATTTTTAAAGCGGTATGCTCTTTCCAACTGATGTTCTCCGGATAGTATGAAATAGTGTAAGGTCATTTTGTTTTCATTTAGTAAAAGATCTTTTTCAATATTGGAAAGCTCTGTTGCCAGATTTATCGTATCCGATATGTTTTTATATTCTGTAATAATATAATCAATAAATTCATCGGCATTCATTCCGGCTATGTTATTAAATATTCTTTCGTTTTCGAGGTTTAATTTATAGTTGTTATTTTTATTATTTAAAGCCATGTTAATTATGGCGTTTTTTCCGGCAAAATAAACAACGGGTTCCGGACTTTCTGCTTTATGATAATGTGATCCCTGAAGTCCTGCTTCATGCAAATTAACATATATATCCATGATTCCGGGACTACTGACAAACGAGATGCGTTGTCCGGCGGCACGAATCATATTCATCCAGGTGCCATATTGTTCTATTTCAAAAGTAGCTATACCCGTATTTTCATCAATGCTCGCTTCGTATTCTTCTTCTCCGGAGGGGAAGAAGCGGGCACTGTATAATACCGCTTTTCCGTTATCCATGCCTTTTCTGTAACCGAGTAGATGAAGGTTTATACGGTTGGTACCTATTTCAAGGGATGCATCGGGCAGAGGTTCGGACATATCATATTTTAGATTGCTGACATCTTCCGGTAATCCTTTCGGATACTCCAGATACGCGGCTTTGCCGGTCAGGTCGATGCCGTATATTTTGAAACAATCGTCACAATCTGATTCGATGAAGTCTATTTCTTTGAGTTTTCGGTCTATCGGAGGAAAGAATAAAGTAAATGAAGCCTCCCCGGATTCCGGCATCCAGAATTCCTTATTTAATTCAATCCCGTCTGATCCGGTTATCTGATATTTAATGTCGTTACCCTGAAGATATGTCAGGGAGTCAATACGAATCCAGTTGTTCGGAATAAAAAATGCTTCAATATGAAGTATTGTTGCCGTATCAGTCAATATGATTTTATCAATCTCAAGGGTCGAAGAATTTCTTACGCTGAAGAGCGGCCGCTCAATGGTGCGGTTGCCTTCTTTACACGATATCAGGCATATCAGCGCAAATAAAATGATCGGGTATACATTTTTCATAGACTGTGTGCTTAGTGTTTGTAAAGATAATGCAAATCAAATACAATACAATGTATGTTTGGGATTTTTAATGCTAAATATTTATTTTTAAGGATATTGCGATCCTTGTTTGTTAAAATATTTTTGTTTTCAGCTACAGAAATTTCATATTAAATGACTATTTGTTTTTGGAACTTTTTTTTATATGTTTAGCAAGCCCTCCTTCGGCTGTTTCTTTATACAGGCTTGGGATATCGTGTCCTGTTTCTTTCATTACAGCAACAACACGGTCAAAACAGACACGATGTTTCCCGTCGGAAAATGTCGCGTAAATATTTGAATCGAAAGCCCTTGCCGCAGCAATTGCATTACGTTCTATACAAGGTATCTGTACCAGTCCGCATACCGGATCGCAGGTTAATCCCAGATGATGTTCCAATGCAAGTTCCGCAGCATATTCTATTTGTGACGGCGAGCCTCCGAACAATTGGCATGACGCTGCCGCCGCCATGGCACAGGCAACCCCGACTTCTCCCTGGCAACCAACTTCCGCACCGGAAATAGAAGCGTTTTCCTTAACGATATTTCCAAAAAGACCGGCTGTTGCCAAGGCTCTTAATAATCGGATCTCCATAAAGTCCCTGGATGTTTTCAAGTGATACAGGACAGCCGGCAGGACTCCGCTGGAGCCGCATGTCGGTGCGGTGACAATCGTTCCGCCGGAAGCATTTTCTTCAGATGTTGCAAGGGCATAGGAATAAAGCAGTCCTCTGTTCCGCATGGCATCCGTATATCCTTTGGCTTTCACGAAGTAGGTGGCTGCTTTGCGTTGTACTCCTAATCCTCCGGGCAATATACCCTCATTCCGAAGTCCGTTATCTATTGCCTGACACATCACTTGCCATACTTCATGGAGATAATCCCATATCTCTTCGCCCTCGTACTTTTCTACATATTCCCAGTAGGTATGTCCGTTTTCGTCGCACCAGTTTTTAATATCGGCGATATTTGTCATGGGGTAAACCGAATCTTTCTTCTCTTTTCGATTACTTCCGTCGGAAATCGCTCCGCCACCGGTACTGTATACGGTCCACGAATCTGTAACTTTATTTCCTTTAAGGCCTTCGAATTTCATACCGTTCGGATGAAAAGGAAGGAATACTGTCGGCTTCCATTTGATTTCAACAGGAGCTAACGGAGTCAGGACTTCCAGAATTGCGGCATCAGTTAAGTGGCCTTTGCCGGTTGCAGCGAGGCTTCCATATAATGTAACACGGTATTTATCCGGAATTTCGTGTTTTTTTGAAAATGTTTGGGCTGCCAGCCGTGGTCCCATCGTATGACTACTTGATGGTCCTTTTCCTATCCTGTATAATTTTCTTAATGACTCCATAGCTGCATCTTGTTTTACGTGCTGTTTCCTGCAAAGGATTCTGTTTAAATGTACAAAGTTAGATGAAATTAATTACTTAACAAGAATATCTGCTTTATTAATCCGTAAAGTTGATTACTTTTGTTTTGAAATAATTTGAATATGTTATGATATTGATGAAGAATGCTGTTCCCCGGAACCCGGACTTCCGGTTTCGTGAGCCCGTATCATTTGTGATAAAGCATGATGAACATATCGCATTTGTGGGTTCTAACGGCGGGGGAAAAAGTATATTGGTACGGATGATGATTGGTCATTATCCGCTGAAGGAGGGAAACGTTTTTTATGAATTTACCCCTTCACCTGTTTATGAAAATGTTAAATTTATAGCTTTCCGGGATAGCTATGGTCCTGCGGATTCTTCCTATTATCTGCAGCAACGATGGAATTCGCAGGACCGGGAAGAATCTCCGTTGGTCGAGGATGTTTTGGGTCCTGTGTCAAAGGATCATTTGACGGATAAACTTTTTGATTTGTTTGATGTCGGTAATATGCTTGGAAAGCAGCTTGTTTTGTTATCAAGCGGTGAAATGCGAAAGTTCCAGTTGACAAAAGCATTGCTGAAGCGTCCGCGTATCCTGATTATAGATAATCCGTTTATCGGTCTTGATGCCATGACACGCGACCAACTGTCTGATTTGCTTGATGAGCTTTCAGGAATAGGAGGGATTCAAATTATGTTATTGTTGTCCAAAGCGGATGAAATACCAGGTTTTATTACTCATGTAATACCGGTTGAACACATGTTCTGCGGAAAAAAAGTCGAGCGGGATGAATTTTACTATATCATTCCGGAAATACCTGTTATACAAGAACTATGTCCTCCGAAAGATACTTCCGTATCCGATTTTTATACACAGGATAAAATAGCCGGAGATAAAAAGGATGATGATATCGTGATTGATTTACATAATGTATCCATCCGGTATGGA
The DNA here is from genome assembly GCA_031285685.1 of Tannerella sp. Classification (GTDB taxonomy): domain Bacteria; phylum Bacteroidota; class Bacteroidia; order Bacteroidales; family Tannerellaceae; genus Tannerella. Next base: position 4,387 of record JAITVS010000217.1, on the reverse strand, counting down.
GAACGTACAATATTGAATTCTCTCAACTGGCAGGTGAAACGTGGTGAAAAATGGGCCTTACTCGGAGAGAATGGTTCCGGTAAATCGACATTACTGAGTCTTGTCTGTGCCGACAATCCGCAGTCTTATGCCTGTGATATTTCATTATTCGGCTTTCGTCGCGGTTCGGGCGAAAGTATATGGGATATAAAAAAACGTATCGGTTATGTGAGTCCGGAAATGCATCGCGCCTATTCCGAAGATCTGCCTGTTATAGATATCGTCGCAAGCGGATTGCATGATAGCGTAGGGCTTTATGTTCGTCCGAAGCCGGAACAATATGCCGTTTGTGAATGGTGGATGACGGTTTTTGGTATTTCTCACCTGAAGGAACGACGATTTCTGCAGATATCCGATGGAGAGCAGCGTATGGTATTACTGGCGCGCGCCTTTGTTAAAAATCCGGAATTACTGATCCTCGATGAGCCGATGCACGGATTGGATTCATCTAATCGTCTATTGGTTAGAACTGTCATAGACACATTTTGCCGTTGTCCGGATAAAACACTGATTATGGTTACACATTATATGCAGGATTTACCGGAATGTATCACTGATACCCTTACGTTGGTGAAAGGAAAATAATTATTTTATCATTTGTATTCAAAAACTTTTTAACTCCTGGTACAATCTTTGGATCGGTAGTCCCATAACATTGTAGAAAGACCCTTCTATCCCTTTTACCCCGATATATCCGATCCATTCCTGAATTCCATATGCTCCTGCTTTGTCGAAAGGTTGGTATTTATCAACGTAATATTCAATTTCTTCGTTTGTCAGTTCGGCAAATTCTACCGTTGATGTGACAGAAAATTCCTTTTGTTTTTCTTCCGTTGTGAGAACGACCGCCGTAAAAACCCGATGTTTACGTCCGGACAGGCGTTTTATCATTTCTATCGCGTTTTCTCTGCCGGAAGGTTTTTCCAGTATGTCATCGTCGAGAACAACTACCGTATCTGCCGTTATAATAAGCTCGTTTTTCTGCATCGACGCGCGATAGGCATCCGCTTTTTTGCGGGCGATATAACAAGGTATATCTTCCGGAGGCGTATTTTTAGGATGTGATTCGTCGATGTCCGGAATTACACGTACTTCGAAATCAATGTCTAACCCTTTCAGTAGTTCTTTGCGACGCGGAGAATTTGAGGCTAATATTATTCTATAGTTCATGAATAATAATTTTTAGTTAATATCAGAAAGTACATAATTTCTCACGCCTTTCCAGAAATCAGATATGAATATACATTGTACTTTATAAACTCCGGCTTCAGGGAACTTTTTTCTTAAGTCATCTGTGTAATCTTTTATGAAAAGGCTTTTGATTTCTTCTTTATTTTGTTTGTTAATATCAACCCCAAAAGTATATTTATCTTCTTTTCCGTTGTAATTAAGCACAAGGAAGTCTTCTTCATCAAAGAAAAAAGTTCCCTCAATATTATTCTCCGAACTATCAGAAGTAGGTTGAATGATAAAATCTCCGTTATTCAGTGTTGTATATGTAAGATTTAGAATGGCTTCTTTTGTAAAGGTCGAGTTTTCTTTGATATACTTTTCTATCAACTCTTTGTATGATTCGTCTATTACTTCTATTTTGTAACTAATATCTTCTATGGGGTATACGGATACACCCTTTTCAACTTCAATCTTGCATGAAAATATAACAGATTGTTTGTTGTCATATACCGTTATGTTTGCATTTCCTAATTGTTGTGGGGAGATTTCTAATTCTGATACGGATGTTGTGATATATTTAAATTGTACGGATGCAATTTCCTCGTTGTCGATATTTACGGTCCAGGTGGAGTCTGCGTTATGCAGGGAATATCCATAGATTATACCTAATGTCAGGATTTCTTCTGTAGGGTATTGAGGTGTGTTGTTATCAAAATCTTTATTACAAGAAAAAAGAAGTAAAATGACGGAAAAAAGATATACGAAGTTTTTATTCATAGCTTTTCGTTTTAAGTTATATTAGGAAAACACGAAACAATGAAAAATATTGTGTCTCCTTATATTTTTTATATATTTGCGTTTTTAATTATTTTTTACGCGACAATCATTAAAATAACCGTTAGACGTAAATATTTTTCACAAGACTACATGATGAATAAAAATATTAAAACTTTATACAATGAAAAAAATAGTTGCAACAATTACTATGGCAGCAATGATGGCGTGTAACGGCGTAGAACAGAAAAGCGGAGATGATCAGAAACAATCTTCACAGGCTACTTATATAGGGAAGCCTGACATTAAAATTGAAGACGGACAAATGACACCGGAAGTACTATGGGCATTCGGACGTGTCGGAAATGTCAATGTCTCGCCGGACGGTAAGCGTATTGCTTATACGGTAACGTATTATAGCATTCCGGAAAACAAGAGTAATTCCGATATTTATATCATGGATGTTGACGGAGGGAATAAAAAACAGTTGACACAAACTGCCGCACGTGAGGGTTCGCTGGCATGGCTGCCTTCTGGAAAGGCGGTTGCATTCCTGCGGGATGGAAAACTCTGGAATATAGATCCCGAAAATGGGCGTGAAACACAGGTGTCCGATATCAAAGAATCGATTGATGGGTTTATTTATTCTCCTGCGGAAGATAAGGTGCTTTTTGTTATTTCAACGAAACTCGAAAAATACACCGGGGCCGAAATCTACAGTGATCTGGATAAAGCGAATGCTTATATTTACGATGATCTGATGTATCGTCATTGGGATTCGTGGAAAGATGGTAATTATAACCATATCTATGTTGGTTATATTACATCCGGAAAGGTCTCGGCTGTTGAAGACATTATGCCGGGAGAACCTTATGATTCGCCGGTTAAACCGTTTGGCGGTACGGAAGAGATTACATGGAGTCCTGATGGAAAAACAATCGTTTACACAAGTAAAAAGCTGACCGGAAAGGATTATGCTTTCCAGACAAATTCGAATTTGTATGCCTATGATATGGAGAGCCGGCAGACAAAGTTACTTACTCCGGATATGCCGGGATATGATAAATATCCGCAGTTTTCACCCGACGGAAGTAAGTTACTGTGGACAAGTATGAAGCGTGCAGGTTTTGAGGCAGATAAAGAGCGTATGATGATTATGGATTGGCCAAGTGGTGCGATGAGGGATATTTCGGAATCGCTTGACGCCAGCCCGAGTTCCATGAAATGGACGGCCGACGGTAGTTCAATCTATCTTACCGCTCCATATCAGGAGGCTCATCAGATTTACCGATTGGATATGTCAACCGGAAATATGACACGTCTTACAGATGGGAATCATGATTATCAGGGTGTGCAAATTGCTGGTGACGTGTTGATAGCAACCCATACGACCTCAGTAAACCCGGCGGAGATCTATCGCATTAATCCGGCAGATGGCAAAGGTGAGAATATCTCTTTTGTAAATGAAGAATTGATGAATAAGTTAAATCTGCCAACGTTTGAAAAGCGTTTTGTAACGACTACAGATAACAAGCAAATGGTGACATGGGTGGTTTATCCGCCGAATTTCGATGCGGCTAAGAAATACCCTGTTTTGATGATGTGTACGGGTGGACCGCAGGGAGCTTTGAGTCCGTCGTTCAGCTATCGTTGGAACTACATGTTGATGGCGTCCCAAGGGTATGTGGTTATCGTACCTGCCCGTCGCGGAACTTCAGGATCGGGACAGGAATGGTGTGATGCCATCTCCAAAAATCACGGAACACAGGATGAGCAGGATTTGCTTGCGGCTATTGATGCGATAGCAAAAGAACCATGGGCTGATAAAGCACGTTTGGGTGCTATGGGGGCGAGCTACGGGGGATATTCTATCTTTCATCTGGCGGGAACACATAAAGGACGATTTAGCGCATTTCTTGCCCATTGTGGAATCTTTAATATGGAGTTTATGTATGCAACAACGGAAGAATTGTTTTTTGAAGAATGGGAAACAGGTGGTGCTCCGTGGGATAAAGCAAATAAGGTTGCCCAGAATTCTTACGCTCATTCGCCTCATTTATTGGTTGCAAACTGGGATACTCCGATTATGATTGTACATGGAGAGAAGGATTACAGAGTACCCTACTCCCAGGGAATGGCTGCCTATAATACGGCTCAAATGCTGGGTATAGAAAGCCGGTTGTTACTGTTTCCGACAGAAAACCATTGGGTATTAAGCCCTCAGAATGCCATTGTCTGGCAGCGTGAGTTTTTCAATTGGTTTGATAAACATCTGAAGAATAATTAATAATGCGAATCAGTATTTAAAAAATTAGATAAATGAATGCGATGGCGATTTTTCCCATCGTATGTACCAGAAGCCCAGGTGTAGACCTGACCTTCATCGCTCTTTGAATATTTG
>JAITVS010000201.1 GCA_031285685.1 Tannerella sp. | reverse complement strand
CTTCTAAGTTAATGATTCCTAGGGGATTGAACAAATGTTAATGCATTTATTTTATTGATAATAAATATTTTAAACATCTTGCGATTCGTTAGGTTTTCAACTACTGATTCGCATGAATATTTTATGTTAATGAAGTATGACATGCCTTTGGCATTCACGAATTCCTTAATAAGTTAATATTTTATGAGTAAACTATGCACACTCAAGTTCAAGGTTTCATGTTCAAAGCCTAATGGTTTTATTTGGAACCTGGAACCCGAAACTCTGAACTTTCTTAGAATCATGCTTCGTTTCACAGATTTTCGCTTCTCACATTTTCACTGCAAAAGTGACTCTTTTTTAGCAGAAAGAAATTAGGGAAAACCCTCTTTTTTAATCGAATTTTAAGTAAAGTTTTGTAAGTAGATTTTAATCTTTTATTTTTGCCCTGAAATATTCGTTTATTTCCCGAATTGAAACACACTATCTCATGAATATACTGATCGTAGATGACCATGACATTGTAACCTGTGGTCTTAAATCGCAATTATCGACAATGCTCCCGGATGCCGATTTTGACATTTTTTCCAACGGAAAAAGCGCCCTGGATATCTTGAATAAAAAAAAGCATGATTTATATATTCTGGACCTGGAACTCACGGACATCACGGGGCTTGAGCTTATAAAAATAATCAGAGAAAAATATCATCAGGCTTTAATCCTTGTAAATACGATGCACGAAGAAATATGGTATATCCGGGAATTAAAAGAACTGAATGTAGATGGCGTTTTATTTAAATCCACCTGCAGCGAAAATATAAACCAGGCTGTTTCCGTAATAATGGAAGGAGGTTCATTTTTCTGCGAACGATTCAAGGAATTAAATAATAAGCAAAACAACAATTATTTGTTATCTGAAACTTTTTCTAAAAATGAAATCGACATCTTACTATTAATAGCAAAAGGGCATACAACCAAAGTGATTGCCGACAAAAAAGCCTTATCTGAAAAAGCAATAGAACATTACCGCAAACGACTATTTGAAAAATTTGAGGTATCCAATGTCTCACGCCTGATTGCTTTAGCTATTAAAGAGGGCTTTATAAAAAAAGAAGATATTTAAATCAGATACATATGAAAATGTCACAAATGAAAAAACGAATTGTATTTATATCCATACTTTTACAAAGTATCTATTTTATTAATGCCCAAAACCCTGCAGATCAACAAAGCCGCCTGCTTGATTCGGTTATGAATCTGATGAAAGATAAGTCGATTCCCTTTCTCGAACGGTATTATATGACAGCAGGAATTGATATACTGGAAAGAACAAACCAGATTGCCGTTTTAAAAGAATTAATCCCGGAAGCCAAAGACTATGAAGACAAAGCAGTCATCACCCGCCTGTATTCATTAATCAGTTTAAATTATACGCTATCAGCTCACTATTCAGAAGCAGAAACTTATATGGACAGCGCATTTTCACATGTGGACGAAATAGACAATATAACAATCAAAGGACTTGCCTATTATAATGCCGGAACATTTTATACGCGTCTGAACAATATATCTGAAGCTCATGATCATTTTTATAAAGCGGCAGAATATTTCAAAATGAAGGATCCTAAATTAAACATACTAAATGAAGTATATTATAATTTATCATTCATTTACGCTTACCGAAACGACGTGGAAAACCTGAAAGAATTGTGCTCATGGATAAAAGAAATAACTGTTAGGTACCCGGCACAGAAAATATTACAACTAACCACACAGGCGCGTTATTTTCAGGCTCTATATAATCGAACGGGAGACTTTTCTTATTTAGACTCCGTCACCATGTATAATCAAATAGCTTTTGATATCTTCCACTCAGAAGAACAACCTCACGATGTTGCATATCAGATCGCTGAAAACTATTTATCACAAGCCGTCGCATTCTATTATAAATCAGAACCTGATTCTGCCGAATATTATCTGAATCAGACTAAAGAATTCGTTTACTCAAATGATTTTTATACGAAAGTGCAAATAAACTATTTATCGGGACATTTGCTATTTCTGAAAGAAGAATATGAACAGGCAGAAACCGTTTTATTAAACGGTTTGGAAGAATTTTCCGTTTCGATAGGAACGCAGGAAAATTATTTTTACAACACATTATCAGACTACTACGATATACTATCACAAATACAGGAAAAACGGGGAAAGGTAAAAGAGGCGTTAGAATCCGGACGTAAGAGCCTACAATATGATCGATTGTTTTTCGATATAAACAACCACGAATATATTCAGGACTTAAAAACCAGATATGATGTAGGGAATAAAGAAAGGGCCATTGAACAATTATCCAAAATCAATGAGATGAATCAGAAAACAAGGGTTTTATATATTGGTATCGCAATTTTGCTTCTGATTATCATTTTTCTCATTACATACTTGTTTAAACGAAAACAAAAAATTACACAGGCTAAATTGCAGGAATCCAAACTGATTTCCGAGCTTGAAAAAGAGAAAAATGCGACTTTGGCATCCAAAATGGAAGAGAATGAACAAAAATATCAATTATTACTTAGCGAGAATAAACTAAAACAGGTCAATTCATATCTCGAAGGCCTGGAGTCCGAGCGTTCCAGGCTATCGAAAGAACTACACGATAATGTTACGAATAATATCTATTCGGCAAACATGCTTCTGAAGAGTCCGGAAAATGTAAATATCTCCGAAGTATCCGATATGTTGTCATCCATACAGGAACATGTCAGGACTATTTCACATGAACTGATCCCGCCCAGTTTTCAATATGTAACATTCATAGAAATTCTCAAAGATTATATAAACCAACAAAACAAAAATGGAAAAACCCGGATATTTTTATCTATAAACTCAGAAAAAGAACTAAACGATATGCCTGAAAAAAGTGGTCTGGAACTATACCGCATCATTCAGGAATGTGTAAGCAACACACTAAAACATGCAAATGCTTCCCAACTGGAAATTTTCCTATATATTGAAAATCAACAAATAAATCTAACCATCATCGATAATGGTACAGGGTTTGATATAAATACGAAGCATAAAGGGATTGGGTTAATCATTATAAATGAACGCACCAAAAGTTTAAACGGAACATTACAAATACATTCAACGCTGAATAAAGGTACTGAAATTAATATTATAATCCCCTGCCGGCAAGAATATCAATAAACCAGCTTATATCCGACCCCCTTGATCGTAACGATCTGAATAGCATCATCTTTCTTCAGGTATTTACGTAATGTGGCAATATATGTATCAAGACTGCGGGAGTATATAACCCCGTTGCTGCCCCAGTTTTCTTCCAGAAGGACACTACGTTCGACCACATTACCGCATTGCAGACATAACATATATAAAATCGAATTCTCCTTTTTATTCAGCTGAACCGACTCTCCGAATCCCTGCAACTCGTTCTTTGCCGGATTAAAATGATATTGTCCGATAGAAAACAGATTATCGATACCATTTTCGGATAAAGTCTCCGGATTTTTCGCAGACACTCCGGAGTATGCAGTACTTCCCTTTATCCGTTTAGCAGATAAAAGGCACAAACAAACAATTAGGACAAGTACCAAAAGCACAGAGAAGGCAAATGTTCCTGCCATACGCCGGAATATGACTCCCGATTCCAATTGCAGAACCGCACGCAAAGCTTCCTTGTCGGAGATATCCATAACAACCGTTGTTTCCGGATTCGCTTTTGGTTGCTTTTTATCAGGTAACAAGGATGAATCGAGAACTTCTCCGGAAGATATGTCAAACCGTTCAACCACAAAATAGACCGGAATGTCCTTGTCGTGCAACATTCCGGCAAACAGATCGGCCAGGCAGTAAATATTCATCGGAGTGATATGTTCCCTCAAATCGACAAACACCCGGTTAATAAAACTTTCGATCGAATGTCCCGACAAATTATTATAGACAATGGTATCCGGCTCGGGACATTGACGTATGATCTGCACCTCTTCCGCCCTACAACTCTCTATTGTCACAGCTCCCGGATTTACTATATCCACAAAAGGTATGCGATAAGTCTGCTCTTTCTGGTATGCCTGTCCGAACGCATCTTTCGCTTCAACCATTAATTGATTGCAGTTTAACTGATATCCATTATATATCCAGACAATTTCCAATACCAGTACGGAAACAATTCCTGTTAAAGTGAACAGAAGATAGCGAATATCTCTTTTTGGCGACCCCATATATTTTTTGTTTAAAAAACGTATGCAAAGATAGGCTATTTTGATTTTTCACCAATCCGGATCAGAAAATACAAAATACACCTACATCCCACTCTAAAGCCATACAGACAATTTTTTGACATTTACCTGACCTTTTTTTAACGTTAACTTTAACATTCTTTTCGGCAATTGTAAAGATTTGACAATGACAGAGCAATCTTTTGAGTAAAAATCCGTTCATCACAATAACAGAATACAGATCTTTGCAGCATATAAATTTTTAAATTATCAGAAACATGAAAAAAGGTATTTTTTTAGCAATTATGTGTGCATTATTCAGCATTGCCCATGCACAGGAAAACAAGGTAAGTGTACCGGGTAATGAAACGATTGAAGCGGAAGCAGACGTAACTGTTGTCTTCGACAAATCTGAATATGACTTCGGAAGCGTATCCGAATCGGGGGGAATCGTTGAATGCGAATTCGTTTTCAAAAATACGGGCGACACTCCTTTAGTGGTAAGTAAAGTAACGACAAGCTGCGGCTGTACGGCTCCGGACTGGTCAAAAGAACCCGTAGCTACCGGAAAACAGGGATTTATAAAAGTCACGTTCAATCCCAAGGGTCGCAAAGGAAGTATCAGCAAATCGCTTACCGTTTTCACAAACGGAAATCCGTCAAGCATACGTCTTAAAGTCAAAGGAATTGTCGAGTAATAACCACCTCCGTTTGATTTCATAATTTTTCTTGCAAAAAAATGTTTTGCAAGAAAAATTATTATCTTTACGCGGTTTTCTAAACAGATTGTAATCATTTTTACAAAAACAGGATCAGATTTGTTAATTTCAAACCAGATAGCAGACCGGTCTATTTTTGACATTATAAAGTTTATGTACTTATGAATTATTCAAAAAGTTTCGCTACGATTATTATTACTGCACTTTCATTATGCTCCAATACCCTTTTCTGCATAGCGGACGATGTCGTATGGTACCAGGATAAAGAGGAAGTTTTCAGATTGGCAAAAGAACAGGACAAATACATTTTCCTGCTCTCGGGAAGACCGACATGCGGAAACTGCAACAGAACTTTCGGTTACATAAATAACGATGACGAGCCCTTAAAACAAATTGCGAACGACGATTATATATTATGGTATAGTTTCTATGATAATCCGGCGAGAAAGGCAGAGACTATGATTTATATAGCGGAACCGTTAAAGACAGCTACAGCCCTTCCTATCCTTTGTATTATAAATCCGGATGATCCGGATAAGAATGTTGCTGCAACGTCAGGCTATAAAACCGTCGACGCTCTGAAAAATTTAATGACCATCGACTTAATATTTAATAAAGGCCTGACATGGTACGAAGACAAAGAAGAAGCTTTCAGGCTGGCAAAGGAAGAAAAAAAATACGTATTTAAACTGATTGGCAGAGGCACATCCAACAATTGTCAAAAAATGATACAACAACTTCAGAATGAACCGTTAAAAAACATTCTTGAAAAAAACTATATTTTATGGTATAGCTCTGATGTTTCGGAAATCGAACTCGAAACATATTCCGGAGATTCGGAAGATATAACCAAAGTACCGCCATACATCTTTGTCGTAGACCCCTCCGAGCCGGAAATAAGCCTTGCTTCGACATGGGGGTATCAGGACATTGAGACTTTAGAGGAAATGATTAAACCTTATACCGTATCCAATGAAAACATTAATTTACAGGAAAGTAAGGTTTGTTTTTCCGGAAACACGCTCCATATATCGAACAATATAGATAACGAACAGATAAATATTTATACGATAACAGGGCAACATGTTTCTTCTATTCACAAGAAAGAACAGGATGTCACAATCGACACATTCTATTTCCCGAAAGGTGTACTTGTTATTCACAGTTCGAAAGGCTGGAGCGCAAAAATCATAAAACAATAAACGGCCGGATCAATTTACGCTTCGGTAAGAAAACTAAAGGCTGGGGAAAATGTATTATATTTGCAACAAAAATTGTTGTCGGATATAACTAATGTAGCATGAAAAAAGCATTCTTACTTATACTGTTTTTATCTTTTAATATTTTCATTTATGCGGATAGCGGAAAGCAGGGTAAGATAAAAAATACCGTTTCGCGTGATTTTGTTTTTGGTGAAGAGCGTCCGTTCAAAGAATGTCACGCTTCCACTATCATCTATCTCGGAAACGGAGAATACATGATTGCCTGGTTCGGCGGAACACATGAAAAACATGACGATGTCGGGATCTGGATGTCGAAAGGTAAACCCGGCGCATGGTCCGAGCCGTACAAAGTCGCAAAAATACGTAACGACGCACATTGGAATCCGGTCTTATTCAAAGATAACAAAGGCCTTATCCACTTATATTTTAAAGTAGGAAAAGAAATTACCGATTGGGAAACATGGGAAATAACATCCGATAATGAAGGTAAAACATGGACGGACGCCCGTGAATTAGTAAAAGGAAACAAAGGAGGGCGCGGGCCGGTTTGTAACAAGCCGATCATTTTATCAGACGGAACATGGCTTGCGGGTGCATCTTTTGAAAAAAATACAGGAGATATGCACTGGGATGTGTTTATTGATCGTAGTGAAGATAATGGTGAGACATGGACGGCAACCCCCTATATAGAACTTGACCGTAACAACTTTTCCGGCAAAGGAGTCATACAGCCTACCTTATGGGAATCTGCTCTCGGTCGCGTACATATGCTCGTACGTAGCACAAATGGAAAAATATACCGAAGCGATTCCAATGACTATGGGATAACATGGTGTAAGTTTTACCCGACTGATATGCCTAATAACAACAGCGGAATAGATCTGGTAAAACTTCAGGACGGCACATTGGTGCTTGCTTATAACCCGGTAAGTGAAAACTGGGGATCCAGAGCATTTTTAAATCTTGCCGTATCCTATGATAACGGTCTTACATGGCCTGAAAAAATAATCCTGGAGGACGGCAGTGAGCAGGGTGAATATTCATACCCCGCGATCATTGCATATGAAAACAAAATAGCACTTACCTATACATGGAAACGCCAACGCATTGCTTTCCGGGAATTTGAATACGAACAGGCAGACGCTTCTAACCTGACGATGATTGTCGGAACCTACACCAGCGGCAGCAGTGAAGGGATCTACACCTACAAATTCAATGCCAGTGACCTTACGGCTCAACTTTTAAGTAGTACCGTTATCGATAACCCGTCTTACCTGACTGTCTCACCCGACGCCCGGTATATTTATGCAGTAAGTGAATCCGGAGATCATTCATCAGTCAGCGCCTTTGTTTTCGACAAAACTGCGGGAACACTACGGTTCATCAATAAAAAACAGGTCGGGGCGGATCCCTGTTTCATCACCTATGATGAACTAACAAAGTCCGTGGCAACAGCAAATTATACCGGTGGTTCCGTTTCCATCATCGGAGTTGATGCGGACGGAAGTCTGACCGATCAGCAGGCATTACTTCAATATGAAGGATACGGAAAAGATCCGGTACGCCAGACAAAGCCGCATCTTCATTGTATCACTCAAACTCCTGATAAAAAAGCGCTGTTTGCAACTGATTTAGGAACAGATAAAATTCATAAAATTGAAATCACAACTTCTTCAAACAAAGCAACCGATCTTACTTCCGTTTACAGGAAATCGTCCTCAATAGAACTGGAGCCCGGTTCGGGACCGCGTCATCTGATTTTCAACAAAAAGGGCTCCCATGCTTATCTGATCAACGAATTATCCGGTATGGTGACCGTATTTGCTGCCGATACGGAAAATAATTTAATAAAACGACAATCCATACTTGCTGATACCCACTACGCAGAGGGTAGTGCAGACATACACCTTTCGGATAACGAAAAATTTTTATATGCCTCCACACGGTTAAAAGGAGACCGGATCGTCATTTTCGGGGTCAACAAAGACGGCACTTTAAAACGTACCGGATATTATGAAACAGGCAAACATCCCAGAAACTTTGCGATTACTCCCGATGGAAATCTGATGCTCGTCGCATGCAAAGACGACGGTATTATTCAGATTTTGAAAATAGAAAAACAAACAGGCCTGCTTATCGATTCCGGTAAAACCATACCGGTTGATCAGCCTGTATGTATAAAATTCGTTCAATAACATTCATTAGTCTTATCATAAATATGGCATTAGAAAAAACATGGAGATGGTTCGGGGCGAAAGACCCTGTTACATTAGAAGATTTGAAACAAATGGGTATAGAAGGAGTCGTTACGGCACTTCATGCTATTCCGGCAGGCCAGGTCTGGCCCATTGAAGAAATCCGGAAGATAAAAGAGGATATCGAAAAACACGGAATGCATTGGAGCGTAATAGAAAGCCTTCCGGTATCCGAAGGGATAAAGACCCGTTCGTCCGATTATCAACGACTCATTGAGAACTACAAACAATCCCTTCGCAATATAGGCGAATGCGGAATAGATACCGTCTGTTACAACTTCATGCCGGTATTGGACTGGGCGCGCACAAACTTGCATTATGTAAACGACCGGGGAGGAGAATCTATGTTATTTGACTATCCTACCTTTGCCGCCTTCGACCTCTACATACTCAAACGCCCGGATGCGGAAAATGATTACAACGAAGCAACCCGGCAAAAAGCAAAAGAGATCTATTCATTCCTTCCGGAGGATCAAAAAGAAGAACTGGCCCATAACATCATTGTTGTTACACAAGCTTTCATTAATGGCACTGTCGATGAAAATGCACCTGATTATAAACAACAGTTTTTAAATTACCTCAATACATACAAAAACATAAATAAGGAAAAACTGAGAGAGCACCTCTCATTATTCCTGAAAGATATAATTCCTACCGCCGAAGAATGCGGTATCAACATGTGCATACACGCAGACGATCCTCCGTTTCCCTTACTCGGACTACCGCGTATAGCCAGTACAATCGATGACTTCCTGTGGATCATCGACCAGTATCAATCTTTATCCAACGGAATCACATTCTGTACGGGTTCACTTTCTGCACGAAAAGATAACGATATCACGGAAATGGCGCGCAAGCTTGCCCCGCATATCCATTTCATCCATTTACGCAACACCCAGACCCTTGAAGGACTAAGTTTTTATGAATCAGGACATTTATCCGGCAATGTCGACGTGTTTTCCGTCATAAAAGTTTTGCTTGAAGAACAAAAAAGAAGAAAGCACCAGGGACGTAAAGATTTCCGGATGCCTTTCCGTCCCGATCACGGTATACGTATGTTAGGAGATTTCCAGCGAGAGGCGAATCCCGGATATCCCTTGTACGGAAGACTGAAAGGACTTGCGGAAATGGACGGAATGCAGAAAGCCATCGAGCGGATGTAACGATTCGAAAGTTCCGTTTATAAACCGGAAAACCAAATAAAAATCAGCTTGAATATCTTTTATAGAGGAGAGAGATTATTTTACGAAACGATCTTATTTTAAATTTATTGACTTATATTTGTACTTTGTTAAAAAGCGACAATATGAAGATAGGTATAAAAAAACTTCTCTTTATTGCTGCAATAATGATAATATCAGTACAGGCATTATCTGCGGCTTCTTATAAACCGGAAATCGAATCCCTTTTACTAAAACTGGACTCCCTGATAGAAAACAAAGATTTTTTTATAAGAGAAAAAGAAGACAAAATAGGGTTGTTGAGAAAAAGAATTCAGAACATACATACTACAGAAGAACAATACTGGATAAACAAAGCATTTTATGATGAGTATTTTGTCTATAATGCAGATTCAGCCTTGTATTATGCAGAGCAGAATATTCTGCTATCCCGGGAACTCGACAAAAAAGAAGGGGTACCGGAATGGATGATCAAAAAATCATTCATACTATCCGCTACAGGTATGCTCAAAGAAGCGCTGGATATTATGAACGAAATTCCTTTAGATAAACTAAGCCCATTGCTGAGAACTGAATACTACAGGCAAATGATTTACCTGTATTCTCATTTCGGGCAATATTCCGGTGAAAACGGACATATCAGAGATCAATACCAGATAAAAGAAGAAAACTATAAAGACTCTATCTTCAATACGATAACGAAAGAGGATCCCTATTATTTATGGCATGAAGGCTGGAGACAAATCGGAACTTCAGGTGTTTACGAAGTAAAAAGCGAATTAGAAAAAGCCGTTTTGAAATCCGGTCTTGATTCACGTTTAGATGCGATGAACGCCTATGTATTAGCCGTTATATCGCGCGAAATGGGAAACTACGATGATTTCCTGAAGTACATGACTTATTCTGCCATGGCTGATGTAAAAACTGCCAATAAAGATATTGCATCCTTGGAAGAACTTGCTCTTGCAACATATGATTTAGGAGATATAGACCGTGCCTATACATACATTAATTATTGCCTGCAAAATGCGCAACTTTATCGAAACCGGGTTCGTGTAATCGGAATCTCCTCTCTTCAGGATTCGATTCATAAGGCTTTCCGGGAAATTAACCTGAAACAGGAAGCGCGTTTACGGATCTTTTTGATTATTGTCAGCATACTGTCCGTAATTCTGATCGCTGCTATTATTTACATATCCCGGCAAATGAAGTGGTTATCAAAATCAAGAAGTGAAGTGAACAAGGCGAATCATTTGCTGAATAAGCATGTAATCGAATTATCCGATGCACACAAACAATTGAGTGAAGTAAATGATAAGTTAAAACTACTGAACGAGCAATTGCAGGAAGCCAACAGCCAGCTTCGCGAGTCAAACTATGTAAAAGAAGAATATATCGGTTATGTATTTACAATATGCTCGAATTACATCAGCAAAATGGACAACTTTCGCAAAAACATCAACCGGAAAGTAAAGACAAACAAGATCGAAGATATCAAAACGTTAACCGATATACCTACCATGGCACAGAACGAGCTAAAAGAATTTTATCAAAATTTTGACGCCATATTCCTGAATCTTTACCCGGATTTTGTCAACGATTTTAACATGCTGTTGCACCCGGATAAACGTTTCGTTCTGAAAGACGGGGAACTGTTGAACACCGAACTTCGCATATATGCATTAGTGCGTCTGGGTATCGACAACAGTGTAAAAATAGCGGAATTCCTCCACTGTTCAGCACAAACGGTGTATAATTGCCGTCTTAAAACAAGAAATAAAGCGGTTGTAGCAAAAGATAAATTTGCTGATTATGTTAAATCACTTGGTAAATTCCAGGAATAAAATAAAATGCTTTTTAAACACAAAACAAGCATTCTCTCCTATTTTTTTGAATAAAATAAAAGAAAATATACACTTTTTTACTTCCTACCGACTAACCTAAAACTTACTTTATCAATTCAAATAAAGAAGGTAATAAGCTATATATAAAATATTTAACAAAAAACCAACCTTACTTTCACCACTTACCACCAGAAACCGACAGTCAAAACTTCATCTATATTTGCAAAGTCGAAAAGTTAAAAATTGATTTCGACTATTTTTCGAGTATAAACTTTAAACAACAATTGTATGAAAAACAATTCAGGACTAACGAATGGCGGCAGATTATTTTCTGTATTGACATTGTTATTGTTCTTTTCTATTGGCACACATGCCCAGCAACTGACCGTGAAAGGAAATGTTAAGGATGCTTTTGGAGATCCTCTTATAGGTGCAAATGTTTCCGTAATAGGTACAACAAACGGTATCATTACGGATATTGACGGAAATTTCGAATTGAGTCATGTAAATGAAGGTGCTACAATTCAGGTTTCATTTATCGGATACATCACGCAAACAAAAAACATTTCGGGAAATATGGAAAATACTCCCCTGTATTTCATTCTGGATGAGGATACCGAAATCCTTGATGAAATTATTGTAATAGGCTACGGTGTTCAGAAAAAAAGTGTCGTTACGGCAGCCATAAGCCGTGTAAGTGCAGATGATCTGAATGCGACCAAACCGTCACGTATAGAAGACGCCTTGAAAGGAAAGGTTTCCGGTGTTCAGATTACCCAGAGTTCCGGTCAGCCGGGATCCGATTCCAAAATCCGTATCCGCGGTATAGGTACGGTAAATAACTCCGATCCTCTTTTCATTGTGGACGGTATGCCTGTGGACGGCGGAATTAATTATCTGAATCCCGTGGACATCGCTTCGGTAGAAATCCTGAAGGATGCCGCTTCGGCAGCTATATACGGAGCACGTGCAGCCAATGGAGTCGTTTTGGTGACAACAAAATCCGGTAAAGCAGGAAAAGCTTCTATCAATTACAACTTCAGTTACGGATGGCAAAATCCATGGAAGAAAAAATCCGTACTCAATGGAAAAGAATACATGGTTATCATGAACGAGTCGCAGGTAAATGACGGCAATGCACCGTTATATACGCAGGCCGAAATTGACGCGGCCGGAAAAGGAACCGACTGGCAGGACGAAACATTTAATTATGATGCTCCTGTTCAACAACATCAGGTAAGTGTAAGCGGAGGCAGTGACAAAGGACAATATTTCCTGTCTTTCGGATATTTTGATCAGGAAGGTATCGTAGGAGGAAATTACGGCAAATCAAATTATGAGCGTTGGAGTCTTCGCTCGAACTCAACTTACACCATTTTTGAAGACAAAGAGCGCAACTTCCTCAACCAATTAATAGCAGGAGTAAACATCGGATATTCGAGAGCCAAGAGCAGTGGCATCGAAACCAACTCCGAATATGGCTCCATCCTCGGTAGCGCCGTATCATTCTCTCCGCTTGTAAGTGTTTATGCAACGGAAGAAGAAGGCCGGAAAATCCTGGAAGCAAATCCCACCGCCGTCACAAATGGTGACCGGGTGTTTAGTTTGCCTCCCGCAGGTTATCAGGAACTTGCCAATCCTGTTGCCCAACTCTTTGCCCCCACAAACACCATTGATAATGAAGATAAGCTGGTGGCTTCATTCTGGGCGGAATTAGATATACTTCCGGGATTAAAATTCAAAAGCAGCTATGGCGCCGATCTCGCATTCTGGGGATCTGATGGCTATGGTATGAAATATTACATGGGATCCATGAAGAATAATGACCAGAGTTGGGTCAACAGTTCCATGAACCGCGGATTCAGATGGCAGGTTGAAAATGTATTCACCTATAACAAAACTTTCGCCCAAAATCATAACCTGACAGTAGTATTGGGGCAATCAGCCAGTAAATATTCCGTTCGTAAACTTTCGGGAGATGACTATGACTTATTGGAAACCGATCCGGACAAAGCAAACATAAACTCCGCCACAGGAAGCCGGGACGACGAACGCGTTTCCGGAGGAACGGACGGATTTGATTTTGAATCGCTGGCTTCTTATTTCGGACGTATCGACTACAATTACGCCGAGCGTTACATGTTACAACTCACACTACGTCATGACGGTTCTTCCCACTTCGGCGCTAATCACAAATGGGCGACATTCCCTGCCGTATCAGTCGGCTGGAATGTTCTGAACGAAGAATTTATGCGGGAGATCCGTCCCAATTGGTTTGACTCGTTCAAGCTTCGCTTCAGCTGGGGTAAAAACGGGAATGATAAAATCGGTAATTTCCGCTACACATCCTTGATGGACGGTGGACAAAACTATTATTTTGGCGGTGGCTACAGTGTAAAAGATAACGGTAAAGGAGGCACGATGCAATACGGAACATCTCCTGCCGCACTCGCTAATGCGGATATCAAATGGGAAGAATCCGAACAGACCGACTTAGGTTTTGACGCCCGTTTCCTGAATAACCGTTTAAGCTTTGGCTTTGACTATTTCAAGAAAAAAACCAACGGAATGTTAATGGATAAGCCTATTCCAAGCTACGTCGGACAAAGCGCTCCGATGAGTAATGCCGGAAAAATGGAAAATCAGGGATTTGAGATTGAAATAGGATGGAAAAGCGATGTCCGGGATTTCAGCTACTGGATCAATGCCAACGCTTCTTATCTGAAAAACAAACTGATAAACCTGGGTAATGCTTCCGGGGAAACAACTTATGAAAGTGCCGGAGCTTCAGGTGTAGGCAGTTACGTACGTGGCGAAAACGGCGAGGTATGGCCATACTTCTACGGAATGAGAACGAATGGTATTTTTCAGAATCAGGCGGAAATTGACGCCTATGTCAATGACAAAGGTGAAAAGCTTCAGCCGAAAGCGAAACCCGGTGATGTCCGTTTTGTCGATATAAACGAAGACGGCTCTGTTGATGATGAAGACAGGACAAAAATAGGAAAAGGCATGCCGGATTGGACATTCGGTTTAACAGTAGGTGCGGAATGGAAAGGATTCGATATCAACCTGTTTTTCCAGGGAACCGTAGGAAATGATATCTTCGATTTTTCACAACGTGGTGATATCCCTGCGATGAACCGTCCGTCATGGATCCTCGACCGCTGGTGCGGCGAAGGTACATCAAACAAAATCCCGCGTATGACGAAAAACAATGAGAACGGAAACTGGCGCTCATCCGATCTGTATATCAAAGACGGATCCTACATACGCCTGAAAACGGCACAGTTAGGTTATACCTTACCGGTATCCCTCACACGAAAAATATCCATACAAAAACTAAGACTATATGTCTCTGCCGAAAACCTGCTTACATTTACCGATTATGACGGGTTTGAGCCCGAAATAGCAGCAGGAAGCTATACGACAATCGGTGTTGATAAAGGCATTTACCCGCAATCAAGAACTATTTTCGTCGGTGCAAACATTACTTTCTAATATAAAATAATTATCCATATGAAAACATATAAAATATTCACTATTGCCGCCCTGTTTGCCGGTCTTACACTGACAACATCATGCGGAGATGATTTCCTGACAGCAAGTCCTACTGAAAAACCGGCTGCCGGCGCTCCCGCCACAGAAGGGGCCATTCTTTCAAGCCTGGCTTCGGCCTATCAGATATTATTGTTTGACAGTTATGCCGACAATAACTATAATTCCATCCTTTTAATATCCGACCTCCGTTCGGATGATATCTATAAAGGTGGCGGAGATGCAGGAGACCAACACGCCCTTTATTCACTATCACAATTTTCTTCTACGGCCAGCGAAACGCTCAGTGGGTTATGGAGTATCTATTTTACCGGCCTCGCACGTTGTAATAACGCTATTATTTCATGTGCCAATGCGGTAGATGTTTCCGAAGCGAAAGTAAAGCAATACAATGCCGAGGCACATTTCCTCCGTGCCTATTATACACATCTGTTATGGAAACTATGGGGTAATATCCCTTACTTCGAAGAACCGCTTCAGGATCCTTATATGGCGAAGCAAATCCCGGCAGACGAAATTTATGTAAATATCATGGCTGACCTTGAAGTCGCCTGCGCCGAAGGCAGTATGGCGATGAAAACAACCGGAAATGACCTGGGTCGTGCTAATCGCGCAGCCGCGCTGATGCTGAAGGCACGTGTTGTCATGTATCAGAAAGATCAGACGAAATATGCCGAAATCACCAATGATATGGCGACGATTATCAGTAGCGGTTCATTCGGACTATTAGATGATTTTGCTGCTATATGGCTTGACGAAAATGAATTTTGCAACGAATCTATTTTTGAAAGCAACCAGCTTCCGGAAGGCAAGACATGGTCTACCGGATGGCAGGGATACGGCACCAACCTGCCGGCATTTATCTCTCCCAACGGATTGAGTGATCCGAGCGGCGTATTCCTTGACGGTTGGGGATTCGGCCCCGTTCGTAAGTCCACCTACGACATGTTCGAAACCGGGGACAAGCGCCGTGATGCATCTATCAATGACTGGTCTGAAGCCACATATAACAAACGATTCCAGAATACCGGACTGTTTCAGGCAAAATACGCCGCCCATAAAGGATATAAGCTAAGCACCGGAGATACCGATCTGAACTATTGCAACAATCTGCGCATATTCCGTTATGCGGAAACATTGCTGAACTATACGGAGCTTGTAAAAATGTACGGAGCGCCGGAACAACAAGGCGTCAGCGCACAGGACTGTTTCGACAAGATCAGAGACCGCGCATTCGGAGATTCGGATCATCGTGTCACGGCCAATGCAGAAAACATCAAAGACGAACGACACAAAGAATTCGTAAGCGAAGGCATGCGTTTCTACGACCTGGTACGATGGGGTGACGCGACTACGGTATTAACCGAAAATATCCCGGAGTACAGCTCTGTTCGCAGGTTTGAAGAATGGATGAAATACCTCCCCATCCCACAATTAGAAATAGATAAAACAAAGAGTACCGATTTCGAATTAAAACAAAACGGCGACTGGAAATAAAAATGAATAAAATTAAACCGATTAAAACAGCAGAATAATATGAACAATCTATTTAAATACAGCCTGAATATGCTGATGGTCATCTTTATGATTACATCCTGTGATCCTCAGGAAGATAATGATCATTCACTGGGAACCTCCCCCGATATCAGCAGGTTAAGTTTTTCCGCGACCCCGTCCGCTTCGAATTCCAATGTGATCGAATTAGCCAATACGTCCGATTATAAAGGCGGGGTAATCTACTGGGAAATGGGTAACGGCGCCAATGCGACGGGACAAACGGCGGAAGCTAAATACGCGTTCGCAAATACTTATACGGTCACCATGCAGATCTATAATCCGGGAGCGCCGGTAACGATATCGAAAGACATTGTAATTTCACAAAACGACCCGGCTCAGATCAACCAGAATGCAATTATTTTGGCCGGGGGGCTCGACAGAAATAAGACGTGGGTATTCGACCGCTCCCATGACGGACACTTCGGGGTAGGCCCTGCCGGAGCAAGCGGTCCGGACTGGTGGGCTTGTCCCGCCGAAGGTAAAGCAGAATGTTCTCTCTATGAAAATGAATTTACTTTCAATCTGGATGGCGGGTATAACATGATTTGGACCAACAAAGGAAAAATCTATACCAATTCCGGAGGTAAAGATGCCTTAGGCAAACCCTCGACAGTCCCGCCTGCCGGAGATTTTGACGTTGAATATACACCTAATGCGGCTTATACATTCAGTATTGACGGAAGCACCCTGAAATTAAGTGATGGAGGATTTTTCGGACATTATGCAGGTACGTCCACCTATAAAATTCTCAGTATAACGGAAAATGAATTTTACATCATGTGTGAAAGTACCGTGGAAAGCGGTAACGGATGGTGGTATCGCTTTGTTCCCAAAAAGTAAATAAATACAAAACAGATCGTCAGATGAAAAATATCAAAGATTCATTTTACATCATTTGTCTATTATTATTCCTGTCCGTATCATGTACACCGCAGGCCGATAACGGGAAAGACAAAGATATCGAAAACAGGATTGAGAAAATACTGGGACAAATGACCCTACAGGAAAAAATAGGTCAGATGAATCAGATCAGTCCGTTCAAAGGCCTCGACGAAGACCTGATCACACAGATTAAAGAAGGAAAGATAGGTTCGCTTTTAAATCTGAATAATCCGGAATGGGTAAACAAAGCTCAGGAAATAGCAGTAAAAGAATCGCGTCTTGGTATTCCGCTTCTGATCGCCCGGGATGTCATCCACGGATATAAAACAATCTTCCCAATCCCGCTCGGACAAGCTGCGGCATTTAACCCGCAGCTTGTGGAAGACGGAGCGCGGATCGCGGCAATCGAAGCGTCATCCGATGGCATACGCTGGACGTTCGCCCCGATGATTGATATTTCGCGTGACCCGCGCTGGGGTCGTATCGCAGAAAGCTTCGGAGAGGATCCGTATCTATCAGCTATCTTCGGAGAAGCTATGATCAAAGGTTTTCAGGGAAAGTCTTTAAAAGATCCTTCGTCTATAGCGGCATGTGCCAAACATTTCGTAGGGTATGGGGCCGCAGAAGGTGGAAAAGACTACAATTCCACCTACATACCTGAACGCTTAATGCGAAATGTCTATTTCCCGCCATTTGAAGCGGCAGCCAAAGCCGGATGCGCGACGTTTATGACCTCTTTCAACGACAACGATGGAATTCCTTCGACAGCCAATACGTTCATCCTGAAAGATATTCTTCGTAACGAGTGGAAATACGACGGATTAGTCGTTACCGATTGGGCATCGACAACAGAAATGGTCTCGCACGGATTTTGCAAAGACACGAAAGAAGCGGCAGAGAAATCAGTTAATGCCGGCGTCGATATGGAAATGGTCAGCGGATCTTTTCTGCAAAATCTGGAAGAACTCGTCAAAGACAAAAAGGTTTCGGAAACAACGATTAATAATGCCGTCCGGAATATTCTGCGATTAAAGTTCCGGTTGGGGCTATTCGAGAATCCTTACATTGAGACAGAGCAATCTGTAAAATACGCGGCGGAACATTTGGCTAAAGCAAAGGAAGCCGCGGAACAATCCGTCATTCTCCTGAAGAATGAAAAACAAATATTGCCAATCAGCGATAAAATACGAAGCATTGCTATTGTAGGCCCTTTGGCAGATGCTCCCCATGACCAGATGGGCACATGGGTTTTTGACGGAGAAAAAAGTCATACCGTAACACCCCTGAAAGCTTTACGCGACACATACGGAGATAAAATACAGATCTTTTACGAAGCCGGTCTGGCTTACAGCCGCGACGAAAAAACAGACGGAATTGCAAGCGTAGTAGCAGCTGCAAATCGTGCAGACCTGATCCTGGCTTTCATAGGAGAAGAATCCATCTTATCCGGTGAAGCTCATTCTCTTGCCGACCTGAATCTGAAAGGAGCGCAATCGCAATTGATTGACGCACTTGCAAAAACAGGCAAACCGTTGGTCACAATTGTGATGGCAGGCAGGCCTCTGACAATAGGAGAAGAAATTGATAAATCCGACGCGGTTCTTTACGCGTTCCATCCCGGTACAATGGGAGGCCCGGCCATTGCCGATCTGTTATCCGGCGTAACTGTTCCCAGTGGTAAAACTCCGGTCACTTTTCCGAAAATGACGGGTCAGGTACCGGTTTACTACGCACATAATAATACCGGACGCGCTCCGAGCCGCAAAGAAACACTGATAGACGATATCCCCCTGGAAGCAGGACAGAGTTCTCTCGGATGTACTTCGTTTTACCTTGATGCCGGTTTTGATCCGCTCTTTCCCTTTGGCTACGGGCTATCATACACAACGTTTGCATACGATAACCTCAAACTGCCGGCTAATAAGTTCAAAGTCAATGAAACAATTACGGTAAATGTAGATATTACCAACACCGGTAATTATGAAGGAACCGAAATTGTCCAATTGTATGTACAGGATAAGGTCGGCTCCGTCACCCGTCCGGTAAAGGAACTGAAAGGTTTTCAACGCATCATCCTGAAACCGGGTGAAACAAAAACGATTACATTTAATCTGCCTGTAAATGAGCTTACTTTCTGGAATATTGACATGGAAAAGACCGTTGAACCGGGAGATTTCAGATTGTGGGCGGGAACAAACAGTCAGGAAGGTTTATTTGCCGATTTTAAAGTTATCGATTAAAATTCAAAATTTTGAAATCAAAATATCGAATTTCAGGTTCCAAGTTTAAAGTTCTAAGTTTTGAATCTTAAATCTTAAACCTTGAATGTTAAAATTTAATTTTTGTATGTATGAGCAAGAACGCATTTATATTTATACTCCTATCTGCCATCCTATTCGTTTCCTGCGAACAGCAGCAACGCCCGACAGGAATGGTTTCACCATCTCCGGAAGCATTTATCCGCATATCCGGTCCGGATCTGATTAAGCCTGACGGAAATAAACTGTTCATTAAAGGGACCAACCTCGGAAACTGGCTCAATCCGGAAGGGTATATGTTCGGTTTTAGCAAAACAAGTTCTCCGGGACGGATCAATCAGATGTTCTGCGAAATGGCGGGACCCGATTTTGCTGCTGAATTCTGGAAACAATTCAAGGATAACTATATAACCCGTGAAGATATCGGATTTATAGCATCTACCGGAGCAAATACAATCCGCCTGCCGTTTCATTACAAACAGTTTACAGACGAAGACTACATGGGGTTAACGGTCGATCAGGACGGTTTTGAACGTATAGACAGTGCCGTAAAATGGTGCCGCGACAACAACCTCTATCTTATCCTGGATATGCATGACGCCCCGGGTGGACAAACCGGTGATAATATAGATGATAGTTACGGTTATCCATGGTTGTTCGAAAGTGAAATCAGCCAGCAATTGTTTTGTGATATCTGGCGAAAAATAGCTGATTATTATAAAAACGAAACAGTTATTCTTGGTTATGACCTGATCAATGAACCGATCGCGCCGTATTTTGAAAACATGGAAGAACTCAACGGTAAGCTGGAACCGCTATATAAACGCGTAACAAAAGTAATCCGCGAAGTTGATACGAACCATATCATCCTCTTAGGAGGTTCGCAATGGAATGGAAACTTCAAACCGCTAAAAGATGCAACGTTCGACGACAAGATCATGTATACCTGTCACCGCTACGGGGGTGACCCAACCCAAGAAGCCATTCTGGGATTTATCAACTTCCGCGACAGTGTAAACCTGCCTATGTATATGGGGGAAATAGGTCATAATACAGACGAATGGCAGGCCGTATTTTGTAAAACAATGGAAGAAAATAACATCGGATATACATTCTGGCCGTATAAGAAAAAGGACGGATCTTCATTCATGGGTATTACACCGCCGGAAAACTGGCCAATAATAATCGACTTTTCCGAAGCGCCGCGCAGCAGCTATAAAGAGATCCGGGAAGCCCGTCCCGACCAACAGGTTGCACGTAAAGCCATGAGTGATTTCATTGAGGCATCCAAATTTAAAAACTGTGTTGTACAGGAAGGCTATATTAAATCGTTGGGATTGCAAGTAAAATAACATAGATTAAATTGAATAAAATTATGAACAAAAGCATGAAGTATAGACTAGTATCATTTTTTTTGATCGCATTTCAGTTTTCGGTTTCGGCACAGATACCAGTCTATTTAGATGATAGTAAGCCAATAGAAGAAAGAATCGAGGATGCCTTAAGCCGTATGACGCTTGAAGAAAAGGTAGCCTTGTGCCACGCGCAATCAAAATTCAGTTCTGCCGGCGTTCCGCGTTTAGGTATCCCTGAAAACTGGATGACGGACGGTCCTCACGGAATACGCCCCGAAGTCCTCTGGGATGAGTGGAATCAGGCCGGATGGACAAACGATTCCTGCATGGCATTTCCGGCGTTGACCTGCCTTGCCGCGACATGGAATCCGGAAATGTCGGCATTATATGGTAAATCAATCGGTGAAGAGGCGCGTTACCGTAACAAAAATGTATTATTAGGGCCAGGAGTCAACATCTACCGGACACCACTGAACGGACGCAATTTTGAATATATGGGCGAAGATCCCTATCTGGCCTCTGTCATGGTTGTTCCTTACATACAAGGTGTACAAGAAAACGGAGTTGCCACATGTGTAAAACATTATGCATTGAACAATCAGGAGATCGCACGCCACACAGTCAATGTGAATCTAAGCGACCGCGCTTTATATGAAATATACCTTCCGGCATTTAAGGCTTCCGTTCAGGAAGGCGGAACCTGGGCTATTATGGGAGCATACAATCGTTACAAAGGAGAATGGTGTTGCCACAACCAATACCTATTGAATGATATCTTGCGCAAAGAATGGAAGTTTGACGGGGTGGTCGTTTCCGATTGGGGAGGCGTAAATAATACGGAACAGGCTGCTTACAACGGACTGGATATGGAATTCGGTACATGGACAGACGGGTTGACCGAAAACAAAAGCAATGCCTATGATAATTATTATCTCTCAAAACCGTTCCTGAGATTATTGGAATCAGGAGAAATTCCTGTTGAAATTGTCAACGACAAGGCCCGGAATATACTGCGTCTGACATTTCGTACTACGATGAATAAAAATCGTCCGTGGGGGACATTCGGCAGTTCCGAACACGGAGCGGCAGCACGCCGGATAGCACAGGAAGGGATCGTATTATTACAAAACAGAAATAATGCATTGCCGGTTGATCTTTCAAAAACAAAGAAAATTGCCGTCATAGGGGAAAATGCGATCAAAGTCATGACTGTAGGAGGAGGTAGTTCCTCACTGAAAGCCAAATATGAAATCTCTCCCTTGGAAGGTTTGAAAAAACGTGTCGGAGAACAAGCCGAAATCATCTATGCGAGAGGGTATACCGGCGATGTAGTGGATAAACAGGACGGTCTGAGCACCGGACAGGACATTCGGGAAAACCGCCCGGCAAAAGAGTTATCCGATGAGGCCGTAAACATTGCCCGAAACGCGGACTTTGTTATCTTTATCGGAGGATTAAATAAAAATCCAAACCAGGATTGTGAAGGGGATGACAGAAAGCAATACGGACTGCCCTACGGACAGGACGAACTGATCAAAGAATTAGCTAAAGCGAATAAGAATCTGGCGGTAGTCCTGCTCTCCGGTAATGCGGTATCAATGCCCTGGGCAACGGAAGTACCTTCCATATTGCAGGCCTGGTATCTGGGAAGCGAAGCCGGAAACGCGATAGCAGATATTCTTACCGGCGATATTAACCCTTCGGGCAAACTACCGTTCACTTTTGCACAAAAACTGACCGATTACAGCGCACATGCTATGGGTGAATACCCCGGAACAAAAGACGAAATTACATATCATGACGATCTCTTCGTCGGTTATCGTTATTTTGATAAAGAAAAATTAAAACCGTTGTTTCCGTTTGGCCATGGTCTGAGTTACACAACATTCACCTATGGTAAGCCTACAGCCGATAAAAAAGTGATAACGAACAGCGAAACCATTACGTTTTCGGTCACTGTTAAAAACTCCGGCTCCCGTGAGGGACAGGAAGTTATCCAGCTATATATCAGTGACAAAAAATCATCACTACCACGTCCGGCCAAAGAATTGAAGGGATTTCAAAAGATAAAACTGGCTCCGGGTGAGGAAAAAACAGTGACTCTTGCCGTTGATAAAAGCGCACTCAGTTTCTTTGATGATAAAAAACACGAATGGGTGGCAGAACCCGGAAAATTCGAAGCCCTGATCGGTTCATCGGCCAATGATATCAGGGGAATAGTTTCATTTGAATTAAAATAGTCACTCTGGAATGATTACTATTCCAGGGAACAAATAGGTTTAGTTTTTTGTTTAGGTAGGAGGCAGCCCGTCAGGGTTGCCTCCTTGTTTTTTATATCACAACATTATCCGGCAATAAAATATTGCAAAAACCAAAAGCATTTATACCTTTGCGTAAGTATAAATTATATAATATAAACAAAATATACCATGAAGCACCTGATAACTATTATTCTGGCGGTTATTGCTTTTGTGCCTGTTCCGGCGCAGAACGGTGAAATCCGCAGATTCCCACAGGATCCGACCCGTGAAAATCCTCAGGCGTACAAAACTTTTGACGTTGTAACATTGCTTGACAGCATATCAGTGAATGTTCAACCTACCGGTTCCGGTTCTTTTGCCGTTTATAAAGCGTTTAAAGTACTTTCGGAAAAAGGAGCCGTCGACAACCGGGCGATTATCTATGACTACGACCCGCTGACCGCATTTGCCGAATTCAAGTATGCTACCATCTATCGTGCCGGCGGTGAAGTAGAAAATCTGGATGTAACCAAAGCTTGCGATTATGCCGCACCGGCACGTGCAATCTTCTGGGGAGCACGTCAGATCATGCTGGAAACAGGACAATTGCGACCGGGTGACATTGTCGAATACGAGATAGCTAAAAAAGGGTTCACCTATGCGTTGCTGAACAGTCTTGATGACGATTCCCGTTTCATTCCCCCGATGCGCGGGCAATTTTACGACATCGTTCCGTTCTGGGTAGATGAGCCGACCGTACGCAAGATTTATAAGGTTTCCGTCCCGATGGAAAAAGAACTTCAATTCCAGTTTTATCAGGGAGAATGTACCTCATCGATGAGATATGAAAATGAGATGAAATCTTATACGTTTTTTGTTGAAAATGCGATGCCGTTCAAACGCGAGCCGAATATGGTCGATTTGTTCGACGCCGCACCTAAATTATTCATGTCTTCGACTCCCAAATGGGAAAACAAATCATTGTGGTTCCATAATGTAAACGAAGAATATGGTAGTTTCAATGCTCTTCCCGAAGCACAGAAGAAAGTCGACGAGCTGATAAAAGGCAAGAAGACGGAGATGGAAAAGATAGCCGTTCTTACACATTGGGTAGCCGACAATATACGATACTCCGGCATCTCCATGGGTAAAGGAGAAGGCTATACATTACACAACACCCAAATGAATTACACGGACCGTTGCGGAGTATGTAAAGATATTGCAGGAATGCTTATTTCATTTCTCCGTATGGCCGGCTTCGAAGCATATCCGGCCATGACAATGGCAGGAAGCCGTGTTGAATCGATCCCCGCAGACCATTTCAATCATTGTGTGGCGGTTGTTAAGTTATCCGACGGCACCTATATGCCGTTAGACCCAACATGGGTTCCGTTCTGCCGCGAGCTATGGAGCAGCGCCGAACAACAGCAAAACTACCTGCCCGGTGTACCGGAAGGTTCCGACATTTTACTGACACCGGTTTCTCCACCGGAAAATCATTATATACGGATCAATGCCAACAACAGTTTAGACGAGAAAGGAACACTCCGAGGACAATTTACAATTACCGCCGAAGGCCAATCCGACCGGAACATCCGCAATGTATTCACACAAGGCTGGCAAACCGAGTGGCAAAACTTAATGGAACAACAAATTCTGGCCGTTTCTCCGAAAGCGAAGCTGATCAGCGTAGACTATGGTAAAAATCCGAAAGACTATCAGTCAGCCCCCATACAAATTACATTCCGGTATGAAATACCCGATTACGCAGTACCCGGAAAAAGCGAACTACTTTTCAAGCCGATGGTGATGAACAATCTTTACAGTGCCGTACAATCACATCTTCGCATCAACACGGATCTCGAAAAACGCGAATACGATTTCAAGGATGCCTGCTCACGTTTAGTAGAACTAAGTGAAACGATACAGCTACCCAAAGGATACAAATTGGTATCCGATTCCAGAGAAAAAGCAAAGAAAAGCGATTCCGCTGATTTCGAAGGCTTTATAAAACAGGAAGGAAACAGGATTAAACTATATCAGAAACTGGCATTAAAAAAACGTGTCTACGATGCCTCAGAGTGGTCCGATTTCCGTGAAGTAGTAAACGCTCACAAAAGCTTCGGAGAATACATTGTAATTAAGAATTAAAAAGTAAAAATGAAAAATGAAGAAAATATACATCACATCTATTTTATTATTAGCTTGCATACTGTCAATACAGGCCGCTTCGGAAGCAGAATACAGGAAATTATCGAAAACTTACACACTGAACAACGACGGTAGCCAGGAATTTCGTTACAGCATGGAGCTCACCCTGTTCACCCATACAGCCATGAACAGGACATACGGCGAAAGCTTCATTATCTACAACCCGGAATTTCAGGAATTGAAAATACATGCATCCTATACAAAACAGAAAGACGGAACAATGATTCAAACACCTGAAAATGCGTTTGTGGAGGTGCTCCCGCGTCAGGCCGCCAAAGCTCCTGCATATAACCATCTGTTAGAAATGGTCGTTGTACATACGGGATTAGAGTTAGGAGCAACCATTTATCTTGATTACTCCATCATCTCCAAACCGGGATACCTTCCTGAACTGGATGTTTGTACAACGGTTGCGCAAACTTCACCGGTAAAAGACTATACAATCACAATCAAAACTCCGGAGAATAAGCCTTTATTTTACGAAATATCCAACCTCAATCTCAAGCCTTCTGTAAAATCTTCCGACGGAATAAAAGAAATTATATGGAAAATTCATAATCTTCCTGCGGCATCAAGAGCTCCACAAGCCACGGCACTAAGCGGAGATACTCCATTATTAACCGTATCAAGCCATGCCTCCAATAGGGAAGCCTTAAAACTCTTAAGTCAACAATTTGTATCTTCCGGCAATACCTCAGTACAATCCCTATCAGAAACGATCAACAGGAGATATAGAACCGGTGCCGAAAAACTATATGCAATACTGAACCATGTAGTCGACAATGTCGGAACCTGCGGTTTATCGTTTGAAGAAACGGGCTTTCGCATCCGTCCGGTTGACGATGTAATTCTTTCGGCTTACGGAACAGAAACCGAAAAAGTAAATTTATTAGCCGCTTTGTTGAATGAAGCAGGTATTAAATCGGAAGTAGCGGCCGCCTTTTTCAATCATGCGGACATAAACAGTTGCGGATTAAGTGCCATAGATGAATTGTTTGTAATTGCGCATGTCGACGGTAAGCAATTCCTGCTTACACCGAAACAGAAAGAAATGTCGGATGCCGGATGGTATTCCGGTTTTGCGAAATTTGTAAGTGTAAGTAATCCAGAAAACGTTATTACAATAGAAACATCTTCCGTTGAATTGGATTATACCTATGCCATCGCTCTTGAAGCGGAAAAGGCGAAAATCCAGTCTGTAGCCAGGGTAGGAAATGCGTTCATTCCTTACATCGGCAACTACATAGATCGGTACACCGCGGATGATAAGGAAGCTAAAGAAGAAAAAGAGAACGGATTTTCCGTCTTTACCTATTCTAAAATACAGCAAATAGAAAACACCAATCGTTACATCATTTTTTCGCTACCGGACTTTCCCAACAGCGTATCTTACATGCCTTACAAAAATTATAACAGCAAACGAAATGAGAATCTGCTGCTGCCATACAAAGCAAAAGAAAGCTACAAGTATACCATACAACTACCGGAACATATTGAACTAAAGACACCGGTATCCTCAAAGACCATTGATAACAAAGCCGGTACGACTTCCATTTCGATCAGGCAAAACGGAAATATTATAGAAGTGACCCGTACGCTGGAAATAAAAAAGCAATTGATCGCTCCTGCGGATTACAAAGCGTTCCGTTCTATTATGACCGAATGGGCAGATAACAACCGGTTATTATTCCTTGTGGACTATTCGAAAAAAGAAAAAGAATTATTCATCCCTGAAAATGCATGGGGCATGCCGGAAGGGAATGATTATAACGACGAGAACAGCCTGTTCAATTACAAATACATGGCGACTTCTCTGAACATCGCTGTTTTATGGCAGAAAAGCTTTGGGGAAGACCCGATGAAAAATCCGGATTCACTGAAACGATTTGATGTCTATGAATTTCTGAAAGAAGGGGAACGTTTTTACTCCTACTACAGGGATGTACTTAAATTTGTCAATAAAGGAAAATCACTGTCTGATATTTATAAGTTAGTTATTTTTGTGATTGATGATGAGGACCAGACAGCCTATGGCGGAGGCGCAGACGAAAAAATCGGCGCAGCCTGGTTCCGTCCGGCCAGAATGAGAAATTATCCTTACTGCACATTAGCACACGAAATGGTACACTCGTTCCAATATCTATTAAGTTGCGACAACGGCGGAGAAGGATACAGCCGAAACGTCGGCCCTATGATTGAGATGTCGGCACAATGGCTGTTATGGCAGGTCTATCCCGAATGGCAAACATACGAAAACTACCATCTGAACGACTTCATGAAAAAAACACATTTTGCCTTCCTGCATTACACCAACATGTATCATTCTCCTTATGTACTGGAATACTGGTCGACAAAGCACGGGCCCGATATCATTGCGAGAATACACCACGAGATCAAAGACGACGAAGATCCGGTGATGGCTTACAAACGTATTACTAACACAAACCAGAAAACATTTAATGATGAGATCTTCGATGCCGCAACCCGATTCATCACCTGGGATTTCGACAGGGTTAGCGAAACTTCAAAACCATATAGAAACCAGTACATCAGCAAGTTAGCAACAATAAACAACGAATGGTACCAGATACCAGAAAGCCATTGTCCCCAGAATTACGGATATAATGGCATCAAACTGACGGTTCCTGCCGCAGGCACGAAAGTTAAACTTCAATTCAAAGGAATTGCGGGAGCGGAAGGTTACAAAGCCATTGAAACGGATAAAGCCGGCTGGCGTTACGGTTTTCTGGCCTATAAGAAAAGCGGCGAACGTGTGTATGGAAATATGGGGGCTACCCCGGAAGGCGAACTGTCGTTTGCAGTCCCTGAAGACACGGAATATCTATGGCTGGTGGTAAGCGGAGCCCCTACGGAGCATTGGAAAAATAAAGAAGAACAATGGCCTTATCAGATTAAGCTGACGGGCACTTCACCGGATCCGTCGGTTCTCTGACCTGAAAATAAACAAGGATAACCGACAGTTCAAAAACTACCTACGGTTATAACACCAATTCATTATACAACTTCTCGAAGGTCGCATCCAGATCGGTCGAAAAACCGGGATGCGGACGGGAAGTTTGTATGGATGAACTACGTACGGCCGTAAGCCAGCGGAACCGTTCGGGTACTTCAAGTGAAGCTATGTAACCACCTGTGTTATTTCCCCGGCAGATATGATCGAATGAATGCAGATTTTCCCGCAATGCGTCGATATCCAATTCTGAGGAAAAGCAGGATAATTTTTTCTCATCGATGACATATCGCGCCTTGATATACTTTGCCTTTTTGGAGAACATGATAATCCCTACATTGATAAACTCTTCGCGTTCCACGCGGGGTACTACGCGAATAACGGCATATTCATACAGATGTCTCCCTTGCATGGCGTGCTTCATTTACAAATATTTCCGAATGAGCGGCTCTCTCCGATAAAAATTTAAAATAAACGTCCCGGATTTCTTCAGGTGTCTCATCCGTACCGTCCCAATGCAACCAGTCATCCGGTATCAGTTCGACTATTTCCCTTATTTTTTCCGGTGTGAGTATCTGCCGGAACTCCTTGTCTACAACATCCAATTGGCTTGCTTTCGAAAGCAATGCATGATCTTTTATATATTTAAAAGGGCTTAACGCCTGTTGCTCATAATTTATCCATGAATGATGAAAATACAACGAAGCGCCATGGTCTATCAGCCATAGTTCCCTGTGCCACAGCAACATATTCGTATTCTTCACTGTACGGTCCACATTCGTAAGAAATGCATCTAACCAAACAATCTGTGAGGCCAGTTTAGGATCGATATCATTCACCGCAACATCAAACGTCAACGCTCCGGATAAAAAGTGCAACCCCAGGTTTAACCCACGGCTTCCCTGCAGCAAATCCTGAATTTCCTCATCCCCTTCGGTCTGTCCGAAAGCCTCGTCCAGATTCAAAAACACGAGCTCCGGTACACGGAAGCCAAGAGCACGTGCCGTCTCCCCTCCTATCAGTTCGGCAATAAGCGCTTTTACTCCATGTCCGGCCCCCCGGAATTTGACAACGTATTTAAAATCGTCATCCGCTTCAGCCAGTGCAGGTAATGACCCGCCCTCCCGAAGAGGCATAATATATCGTGTTACATTTACAGTTCGTAGTTCCATTTTCCTGCCAAAAATACACCATTCCCTACACAATACAAAATGTAGTGTTAAAAAAAATAATTATTAAAAATATAACGATTTATGGAATTTTACAAAATTTACAATCTATTGTAATGTTAAGAGTGAACATTTAATAATTTAAACATTAAAAAAAATGAACAAACAATTTTTAATCAGCACATTGTGTGCAATCTTATTTGTGTCTTTCAACAGTATTCAG
Source organism: Tannerella sp. (assembly GCA_031285685.1). Taxonomy (GTDB): domain Bacteria; phylum Bacteroidota; class Bacteroidia; order Bacteroidales; family Tannerellaceae; genus Tannerella. The sequence continues at coordinate 22,762 of JAITVS010000201.1, read as the reverse complement.
GCACAAGGCGTATATTTTCTGGACAAAGAGGGTGCAGAAGCCGAATATGCTATTGCAGATGGTAAAGGCAATATTACGTCTTACACCAAAACCGTAGTAACAAAAGTCGATAAGAAAGACGACAAAAATTTCACGATCACTTACACAAGTGAAGCATTTGACAAAAACAAAAAATCTTACGCGCCTGCCGTTACCGTTACAACCGAAGTAGTCGATGGAGTAATCAAACAAGACCCGGTTGCAAGTATGGGTGATGCGGGCAAAAATGCCGAATTTACAGGTACTTATCCGGAATTTCCTTCCGAACTGTCAGAAGGACAGGAATTCGGCGTATACGAATATACCTTGAAAGCAAGCGGCATGACGACAAAGGCATCCGGTAAATCTAAAGTAACAGCCAAAGAAAGTATTACAAGCGACGCCGGTTCTTTCGAGTGTTTTAAAGTTGAAAGCGAAGCTTCTACCAAAGTCATGATGACTACCACAAAAATAACAAGTACATCATGGTATGCCAAAAACATCGGTGTCGTTAAAAACGAAGTATACGATAAAAAGGGAAATGTTACATCAAGCATGACACTTGTCAGTCTGAAGAAGTAATACAGTTCCACAGAAACTGTATAAGAAATAATTTATCCAGTTTTTAAATTTAACTCCTCCATTGAAGAGGATAATCGGAAAACGCAGATCTCAAAGTTCTGCGTTTTTTTGTTTTTATTTGAAAACAGGAAAACAACGCACAGCAAACTTTGGACAATTCTGTCCGGATACGGACACCTATAAGCACAAACAAAAAACTAATAATCAAACAATTAAACGATCGGCACAACTATTGCTTATATCTTTTAAAAAAATAAATCCAAACAACAAATTAATATGGAGATTATTCAGTTACAGGATATCACAAAAGTGTACCGTACGACAGAAGTTGAAACAGTCGCCCTGGAAAAAGTAAACCTGAAAGTAAAAGAAGGAGAGTTTATTTCGGTTATGGGACCATCCGGTTGCGGTAAAAGTACATTACTCAACCTGATGGGACTATTAGATCTGCCGAACGAAGGAAAAGTATTTATCGACCGGATAGAAACGACGCATATGAAAGACGGACAGATGGCAGAATTCAGGAATAAAACATTGGGGTTTGTCTTCCAGAGTTTTCACCTGATCAACTCTTTAAATGTATTGGATAACGTAGAGTTACCATTGCTCTACAGAAAATCTTCGGAAAAAAGCCGCCGTGAAATGGCCGGAGAAGTGCTCGAAAAAGTCGGCCTCTCCCACCGGACAAAACATTATCCCACTCAGTTATCGGGCGGACAATGCCAGCGCGTCGCCATCGCACGTGCGATTATCGGCAGTCCGAAAATACTCCTTGCCGATGAGCCGACCGGTAATCTCGACAGCAAAATGGGAAACGAAATTATGGAACTGTTGTTCAAGTTAAATGAAGAAGGAACAACAATCGTCATGGTCACACACGATGAACACATTGCCGAATCAACCCAACGAATCATCCGTTTCTTCGATGGAAGAAGAGTCGAATAAAAAAAAGAAAGAACATGTACAAAATATACTTCAAACAAGCAGTCGAAATGCTGAAACAGAATAAGTTCTTCAGCATCATATCCATCTTAGGTACGGCACTGGCCATCATGATGATCATGTCTATCATCATATCCGATGAAGTCAAAAACATCAGTATTGCTCCCGAAAATAACAGAGACCGGACATTATACCTCACGTATCAGTCATTGACCGATTCTCTGGGAGGAGGTAATTATTCAAAAAGTACAGGCTCTATCTCTTATGAGATAATTAAAAATTACATTTCTTTATTACAAACTCCGGAATTAATATCCGTACAGACAGGATTAAACGCGTTGGTCAGCAGGGAAGCTTCTACAGAAAATATTTCCACCAATGCCAAATGTACGGATCCGGCCTATTGGAAGCTTTATTCATTTTCTTTCCTGAAAGGGAAACCTTTCGGTGAAGAAGAATTTCAATCAGGACTATGTGAAGCTGTTATTTCGGAAAGCATGGCAAAAAAACTCTTTAAAGGAGAGAACGCATTGGAGCAGACCATAAAAATAAATTTTCGTCCATACAAGGTTATTGGAATCGTAAAAGATGTATCTCCTGTTTTTACCAAAGCATCATCGGAGATATGGATACCTTATACATCACGGAAAAATCCGGAAAACGCAGGATATCATGTGATGTTATTGGCAAAAAACAAAAATGACTATGCCGCCATTCGTGAAGAAATCAAAAAAATAGAACGAAAATTCAAGGAGGATGAAATAACCAAAACTGTAGAAATCAGATGGCCTGAAACACATCGCGTACTTCGCATGAATATCCGGGGAAATAATGAAAAAGAGATGAAAGAAAAGGCAGAAATAAGAAACCGGAAAATAGCATTCATATTGATCATTATTATGCTTGTTCCCGCTATTAACCTTTCCGGACTAAATCTTTCACGCATAAAAAGGCGTACACAGGAAATAGGAGTACGAAAAGCATTCGGAGCAAAAAAACATATTATTCTGATTCAGATACTATGGGAAAATCTGATCGTATCCTTTATCGGCGGTATTTTCGGCATGGCATTTTCTGTTCTCGTAATATTCCTGATGAAAGACTGGCTGTTAGGGATCCCACAGGAGGGTGGCATTCCATTCAGCACAATCATCTCCATTCCGGTCTTTTTATCGGTATTTGCCGCATGTGTAATAATTAATATACTCTCGGCAGCGATTCCTGCCTACAGGGCTTCGCGTATGACAATCGTCCATTCACTAACCAACAACGATAAATGAACATGATACGACATATCTTTAAAATCATCTGGAACGAACGGAAAACCAACTCATGGATTATACTGGAATATATTCTTGTTTTTTGTATACTGTGGTTCTGTTGCGATTACCTGTACTATATAACTAAATGTAACTATGAACCTCTTGGTTTCGATATCAATCACACTTATTCTATTCGAATGACCGAAAGAGATCCCAACGAAATTGATCCCGGCACCGAAATCGAAAACTTAACCCAGGATGAAATATATGCCTATACACTCACATTAATAGATCGCTTAAAGCAATATCCGGAAATTGAAAGTGTCAGTATTTCTGAGGCCGGTATACCCTATAGCGGTTCTGTTTCAACCTCGGATTTTGTAATTAATGCTGATTCTATACCCTCATCGATTCAGACACGATATGTATCATCCGGATTTTTTGACGTTTTCAGGATAAAGCTCGTCAATGGATATACTTTTGACTGGATGGATCCGGCAAGCGAGAATTCCGTACTAATCAGCTCTGACAGAAACGGATTTTTCGGGGATCACACGAAATCCGGTTATCCGGTATCCGATGTGCATGAACTCAAACATAGTTACAAAAATGATAAAATATTTACAGTTATTGGTATCACGGAAAAATTAAAAAGTCAGTTCTTCGATCCATATACAAATACGGTATTCCATTCTTTAGCAAGAAGAGATATTAATCTTTTGCGGAATGAAATTACGATTCGTACCCATCCGAATGCAGCCAAAGGTTTTACGGAACGATTTGTGAAAAATATGAAAGAACAACTGAATATCGGCCCTTACATGTTTTCTAACATCTCTTCGCTGGATGATATGCAGAAATCCTCCATGAAATGGTCCGGAATCACGGATAACCTGAATAGTATCTATGCAATCACGTTATTCCTGATAATTAATATCTTTCTGGGTATCATCGGCACATTCTGGTATCGTACGGAATCACGTACAAGTGATATCGGATTACGCATTGCCCTGGGATCATCCAAACGAAAAATAAAAACATTCCTCTACACAGAAACCATTTTCCTCCTGTTTATTTCCGCTGTAATAGGAGTCAACATATGTATAAATATCGGCCAGACGGACTTATTAAATGCGTTGGGAATACCACAAGCCAACTCCGAACAAATCGGATCCGGCATCGAACAATATTTCATTAATTTCGGGCTGACATTCCTGTTTCTTGCGATTGTCTCGCTTCTTGCCGTATGGTATCCGGCCAGACAAGCATCAAACCTTCAACCGGCAGAAGCGCTGCATGAAGAATAAGAAAAAAATTATTACTTTTACCCGGAATTAGATGTCCCTAAATGCTATTGCCAATGATATTAATTTGTGACGATGACCTTACTGTCCGAACCTCATTGACGCTTGTACTTAAACGGGCCGGATATGAAGTCGCCATTGCTTCCACTCAACAGGAGGCAGTCGATTTTGTTCGTCGAAATACACCCGAACTGATCCTGATGGATATGAATTACTCAAATACGACAACCGGAGAGGAAGGATTGGAACTACTTGCAAAAGTACGCATTTTTTGTCCCGATGTCCCGGTCATACTGATTACGGCGTGGGGATCTATTAACCTGGCAGTACAGGGGATACGCGCCGGAGCATTCGATTTTATTACCAAACCCTGGAATAACCTGGTTTTACTGAATAGTATTCAAACCGCTATTCAACTTAACAAAGAGAGTAACAATGAAAAAGTGGTTGAACCGGGCTCCGGTTGCGGATCAAATTCAAAAAGACAACCGGAATCAGAGAACTCATTCCAACCATTCCGGAACAATAAAATAATCGGAAAATCACCTCTCTTACTTCAGGTATTAAACACCGTATCACGAATCGCGCACACCAACGCACCCGTATTAATAACCGGCGAAAGCGGTACAGGAAAAGAACTGGTAGCCGAAGCGATTCATGAAAACAGTAACCGCAACAAAAACCCGTTTATCAAAGTGAATCTGGGAGGTATTGCGCAATCACTATTCGAAAGTGAAATGTTCGGCCATAAAAAAGGCGCTTTCACGGATGCTCACCATGACAGGACCGGCCGGTTTGAATTAGCAAATAAGGGAACGATCTTTTTAGATGAAATCGGCGAATTGGACCAGGTATGCCAGGTGAAACTGCTGCGTGTCTTACAGGACCAAACTTTCGAAGCGCTCGGAGATAGTAAACCAAGACAAACAGATACGCGCATCATAAGCGCTACAAACAAAAACCTGGCGGAAATGGTTGCAAAAGGAACATTCCGCGAAGACCTGTTTTACCGTATTAACCTGATAACAATCCGTATGCCGGCTCTGCGTGAACGAATAGAGGACATTCCTCTTTTAGTCGAATATTTTGCAAAAAAGCAGACCGGATTAAATAATCTGCCCGAAATAAAAATTTCATCCGAAGCCATCGGTTTCCTAAAAAAATTACCCTATCCCGGTAATATTCGCGAATTGAAAAATCTGGTCGACAGAACCATTCTCGTTTCCGGCAAAAGCGAAATCACGGACAGGGATTTTAAAGAACAATATACGGAACTCCCCCTGAACGCAGAAATAAGAAATAATTCCGTATCATCCCTCGAACAAGTAGAAAAAGAAATGATACTAAAAGCAATCAGGTTATACGGAAGTAATCATTCCAAAATAGCGACAGCGTTAGGACTGACCCGCCAGACGTTATACCGGAGGCTTGAGAAATATGATATAAAAATTGAAAATTGAAATCAAAATGGTTCTTTTGGATAATCGTGGTTTTCATCACCGGTATATTGACGGGGATCGGATTTCTATTCTTCAGAAATGACCCTGTTCCTTTCTGGATTATACAATGTATTGTCATTGCATCCGTTATTCTATCATCACTTATCTATAGAAAGCTGATCCGGCCCTATAATATTTTACTCAGCGGAATGCAACTGTTGAAAGAACAGGATTTTTCTACCCATCTGCGTCCTGTTAAAAACAAAGAAGCGAACCAACTGATCGAGATATTCAACCGGATGATTTCGCAGCTACGTAACGAGCGTTCCATGGTACGGGAAAAAAATCACTTTTTAGATCTTCTTATCAAAGCATCTCCACAAGGAATCATCATTCTGGACTTTAACAAGCAGATATCCGATATTAATCCGGCAGGAATGAAACTCCTGAATATAAACAACCTGTCATCCGTAAAAGGCTGTACTCTGAATAAAGCGCCTTTCGAACTGGCCGATTCCCTGGCGGCATTGAAATCCGGTGATGACGTGATTATCAGAAGTTCGGGAATGACGGCTTACCGTTGTATCCGTTCATCTTTCATGGACCAGGGATTCGACCATCCGTTTATTCTCATTGAAGAATTAACCCATGAATTCATAAAGATTGAAAAAGATTCCTATGAACGTATCATCCGGATGATGTCGCACGAAGTAAATAATTCCGTCGGCGCCATAGGAGCCACGTTAAACGTCGTTTCGGATATTATCCGGCTGGACGGAAAAGAAGAATGGCAGGACGTTTTACCGGCGGTAGAAGCTTCTTTCGAACGCTGCGGAAACCTGGCACATTTCATTAAAAACCTGGCACATGTCGTCAAAATACCCGAACCGTCACTATCCGATATTTCATTAAACGAATTGATCCGCTCAGTTGATGCATTAACACGTATTGAATGTCAAAACCGCAATATCCGGCTAGTTTTATCATTAACGGAGCAAGACCATACAATATATGCAGATGGAATACAACTCGAACAAGTGCTGGTAAATATTATCAAAAATGCATACGAAGCCATTGAAAAAGATGGAGAGATCCGGATTATTACACAAACCTCGCCATTATCTGTAACGATCGAAGATAATGGGCCCGGCATTTCCGCCGAAGCAAAACAAAAACTGTTCACTCCCTTTTTCACTACCAAAAAATCGGGACAAGGCATCGGCTTAATGTTTGTAAGAGATGTACTGATAAACCACCATTTCAAATTCAGCCTGGATACGGAAAACGGGTGGACAAAATTCAAAATCTTCTTTGAATAGCCTATAAGGGTACTTTCCTGTACAAAAATCCATTTTTTTGAATAAAATAACATTGCCGGACTTATATAAAGTTCTTTTATTTGCAAATAAAAGAACTTTACTCATCTATTTTAATTAGACGAATCTGATTGTGGAAAAACACACGAATATAACGGAACAGAATCTGATCAAAGCATTAAAGCAAGGATCGCACAAAGCTTTTGACCGCATCTATCAAATGTATTCCAAACGTCTTTACGCATACAGTCTGCAATTCACCAAATCGCCCGAAGAATCCGAAGATATCGTACAGGACGTATTCATTAAACTTTGGACAAACAAAGAAAATATCAAACAAGACGAAACCTTACGTTCACTGCTCTTTATCATGGTGAAACATCATTTGATCAATGCATATCGATCAAGGTTGAATCATCCCGTATACGAAGAATACATCAAATATACGGAAACATTATCCGTCAATGACACCCACCATCATGTTGAATATACCGAATTCGTGCAACAAGTCAGGACAGCGATCGGAACGCTGCCTTCAACCCAACAGAAGGTTATCGTTCTGTCACGCATGCAGCATTTGCCCAACAAGGAAATCGCAGAGAAGCTTTCGTTGAGCGAACAGACGGTAAAAAACCAGTTATCCCTGGGATTAAAATCATTGAAAGAAAAACTGGGTCTTCTTTCATTTATTTTAATGTTATTATTTATTAATTAAATGATTTTTATGGTACAATTCAAAGCGCCGAACGTCATCATAGTAAATGAATATACTTGAACCAAAATACAGGAACAATCAACTATCTTCCGAAGAACTGGTAAAACTAAGGAAGAAAGTAAATGCCGCTTCCGACAACGAAATAGAGCAACAGATGCATCATGCCTGGTTGAACGAGGATATCGACACATCTTTTGTTGAGGACGAACGCATAAACCGGATTAAAAAGAAAATCGACACATCTGTCAGGGGACAGAAATCCGTATTCCCCTTATTGATCAAATGGGGACAGATTGCAGCCGCCGTGTTACTGCCTGTATTCATCATACTTACCGCCTATCTTTACAGGGAAAACAACATGATTATTTCGGAGGAGATGATTGTTTCGACCGAAAAGGGAGAACGTGCCAGTATTACATTGCCTGACGGTACAACGGTTGCACTCAATTCGGATTCAAGGTTAGGCTACCTTCCGAAAGATTACAATAAGAAAGAACGAAAAATAAATTTCGGAGGAGAGGGATATTTCAAGGTACACCAGGATAAGGAAGTTCCGTTCCTGATTAATGCGAAAGGCCTGCAGGTAAAAGTATTGGGGACAACGTTTAATCTTTCCGTACGCGAACAAAATAATACGGCCGAATTATCATTGGAAGAAGGAAGCGTTCTGTTACTATCTACCAAAAGTAATGAAAACGTAATATTAAAACCGAACGAAAAGGCTATATTAGACCAACTTACAGGCAATATTACCGTCATTTTCGATGAAAATATCCGGAATTCATCTGCGTGGAGGCGCGGAGATATGATATTCCGTAACAAGGAATTGGTGCATATACTCAAAGCCATAGAAGAAAACTACAATGTGAATATAAAAGTCTTTTGCGAAAATTGCCTTGAAGATAAATTCACCGGCACTCTACCGTTATCAGACCTGAACGAAGCCTTGGAAGTCATCGAAAAATCATATCACCTGAAAGCTGAAATCATCGGCAAAGAAATACATTTGAATAATTATTAGTTATATGGAAATTCCTGCGGAGTGATATCCGTAACGGATACAGGCGAAAGATTGTTTTTAACATAAACTACGGGATTTTACCACCTCGTAGTTTATTTTTTATGTTTTCTAACATATTTTTTCAATGGTACTTCTCCTTTTTTCACTTGTCTTCACTATCGATAACGCCTGATACAGCAGGCACAAGTACTAACTTTAATTATGTAATAAAAATGAACAAACACGTAAAACAGAAGCTGTTCACTTTATTTCTGTTATTCGTTTTCTTCTGCAATGCGGATGCCATTGCCCAAAACAAAACAGAAATTACAATCAACCTTAAAAACGCTTCTTTAAAAGAAGTTTTCAACACCATTGAAAAACAAACGACTTACCGCTTTTCTTATCGGGATGTGGTGATTGACACCCTGAAAAACATTACTATTACAAAGACGAACGCCTCTGTATCTTCCGTTCTCGATGAAGCGCTGAAAGGCAGAAACCTGGAATACAGTATTGTTTCAACCAAATCCATTGTGATTTCCGACAAAAAGAAAAACACAGTTTCCCCTACCGGTTCAAAAAAGATCTCAGGCATCGTACTGGATGATAGCGGAGAACCGGTCACCGGAGCAAACGTAACCATAAAAGGGACTACTATTGGAAACATAACGGACATAGATGGTAATTTCAGCCTGGATGCTCCCGAAGACGGTATCCTTGTGATTTCCTATATCGGGTATTTATCACAGGAAATGAACATCAGAAATAAAAATAATTTTACGATTGAATTAAAAGAAGATCTCCAGGCGCTGGAAGAAGTAGTTGTTGTCGGCTACGGCGTACAGAAAAAAAGCGACGTAACAGGCGCACTAACCCGGGTTTCCGAAAAAGTACTGAAGGAACGCCCGGTACAAAATGCCTTACAGGCCATGCAAGGAAAGGCGGCAGGTGTACAAATAACGCTGAATAACCGCCCGGGAGAGTTGGGTGAAATCCGCGTACGCGGTAACCGCTCGATCAATGCTTCAAACGACCCTTTATACGTGATTGACGGGATTCCGATGATAGCCGGTTCCATGTCGGATATCAACCCGAATGATATTGAATCCATCGAGATTTTAAAAGACGCCTCTGCTACGGCAATTTACGGCTCCCGCGCGGCGAACGGCGTGATCCTGATAACAAGCAAAAAAGGAAAAGCAGGAAGGACAAGTATCAATTATGACGGAACTATTACTTTTTCAGATCTTCATTCCCAGACAGACTGGATGAACGCAGGCGAACAAATAGACTGGAACAGACAGGCAAGAATCAATGCAGGCTCTTATACCGGCAAGTACGGCAATGCACCCGACCCCGATGTCGATGGTGACGTTCTTTTCAGTGCTTCCAGCTATCCGTATATGCAACCGATATTCGAATCGGCTTTTCAGTTCAACACTGACGGGACACCGGTCATGCGCGACGCAACGGATTACGAACGTAATGTTTTAGGCTACGCAGACCGCGTTCCCGTATATAACTCGGCAAATATCCCGACGACCCCCTGGCGCGATTATGTGACGCGTACTGCCATTACAAATAACCATCAGGTTTCCATATCGTCCGGTACGGAAAAAACATCTTTGTATATGTCGCTTTCCTACCTTGACCAGCAGGCGGCGCTGATAGACCAGGATTATAAACGCTACTCGGTCAATGTCAATGGCGACACGCAGGCGACAAAATGGCTGAAAGTAGGTATCGGACTCAATGCCAGTCATTCCATACAAAACTACGGTATTGTCGACAACAGTTCCAATACGGTAGCCAAGGATTCTTACGGTATGGCGCTAAATCTGGCGCAGTATGCTCCGGCTTACGATACGGACGGGACCATACTGCGTGTCGATAACGGTCCTTCCCAGCATAATGTTTTACGAAACATCGAAGAAGCGCAAAACGAAACGCGTAATTACTCCTTGTTAATGAGCTCCTATGCGGAAGCGACAATTCTTCCGTGGCTGAAATGGAGAACAAACTTCGGTGCACAATACCGGAATGTCCGCAATGGAAGTTATTATGGAAATGATTTTACAAATCCGACCAGCGCTCCCGGCTCCGCTCCGAATGTGGCATACAATAAACATACTACCCGACTTTCATGGACACTGGAAAATCTTATTTTTGCAAACAAAACCTTTAAAGAAATACATACGGTCGGTGTCACGCTGTTGCAATCGGCAGAGCATTACCGTAACGAATCATTGGATGTCCGTGCTTATGAAAGTAAATTTCCTACCGCACTCTGGTATAGCGTGCAAAATTCGGATATTTCAAAAGTCGGCGTAAACTCCGGATTCAGCGAACAGCAACGCGCTTCCTATATGGCGCGTCTCAACTATAACCTGATGGATAAATACCTTCTGACCGTGACAGGACGTTGGGACGGTGCATCTATGCTGGCTGAAGGTAATAAATGGGACTTTTTTCCTTCCGCAGCGCTGGCATGGAAGATGAATCAGGAAGGCTTCATGGATCCCGTCGAGTGGCTCAGCGAATTAAAACCGCGTATCGGATACGGTGTGACGGGTAATGCGGCTATCAGTCCGTACCAGACAGGCGGAACGATGAGCTCCACTTATGCCAATATAAATTTCGGACAGGGAGATGTGTCGACTGCTACCGTAGGCGCTAAAGCAGTCATATTGCCGAACAGAATGTTAGGTTGGGAAAAAACAAAATCAACCAACTTCGGTATTGATTTCGGTTTTCTGAAAAACAGAATTACCGGAAGTGTCGAGTATTATATATCAAACACCTCTGACTTGTTGCTGAACCGCTCGATCCCGATGATGACGGGTTATACCTCAATTCTTTCAAATATCGGGAAAACGCAAAACAAAGGCTTCGAAGCAACACTTTCAACCATTAATATCAACACGAAGGATTTTACCTGGAGAACCGATTTTACATTCTTTACCAACAGGGAAAAAATTGTAGAACTATCCAACGGAAAAACCGACGATCCGGCCAACGGCTGGTTTATCGGGAAACCGATTGACGAGGTATGGACAAAGAAATACGACCGTCTGTGGCAAAACAACACAGAAGACCGGAAATTACTGGCTTTATACAAAGCGAACGGCATAACAATGCTTCCGGGACAAGCCAAAATCGTGGATCAACCTTTGGTCGAAGTTGCAAAAGGAACAGAAGGATCCGTCACAAAAACAATTACCCTTGACGGAGATGAAATAGAAGTGACCTATATGGATAACGGTTTCGGAGTAATAGACAACGACGACAACCATTTCCAGGGCTCCTTTCAGCCGAAATGGGAAGGAGGCTTCACGACGGCTTTCACCTACAAAAATTTCGAGTTGAGTTCTTTCCTATACGGTCGCTTCGGCGGAGTTTACTATGGTCTGATACAAACCTACGGCATGCGCAAAGAAAGTGATATCTGGAGTGAAAACAATCCGTCCGGTAAATATCCTCAGCCCCTGAATGGCGGACAATCATTCACTGATTACAGTTCGTATATGAACTACACAAAAAGCAATATGGTGGTTGTACGAAATATCGCCTTGTCGTATACCGTTCCCGAAGTATTTCTCCGCAAAGTAGGCGTGGCCAGTTGTTCCATATACGGACAGGTATTAAACCCGTTTATATTCGGCGGAGAACTTGTAAAAGCAGGTATCAATCCGGACGATATGACGGGCTGGAGGGCAAACAGCCGCTCCAATGGCGATTACAGGTATATCGGAGGACAAACAAATAACACAGTTATTACACGTAGTTTCGTAATCGGGTTAAGATTAGGTTTTTAATAAATAAAATTATACACAGGACATGAAAAAATATATCGCACTATCAATGATTATAATGGGAAGTTTTTCCTGTACGGATCGTTTTCTGGAAGAAAAAATGGTCGCCACCATTACACAGGATTACTTCAACACGGAAATCGGTCTGGAACAACTGATTGTCGGTACATACGACGCTTTCCGCGTAAGCAAACAATATCATCAGGGGCCAAGAGCCCTCCTGTATGGAGCTGATAACTTCAACAGCGCCACGGCCAACCAGGCTTTATTCTCGGCCAGCGAATGGACTGCCAGCGGCAACATCGCTACATACGTAGACAATCTATGCGGCGAATTCACATCAAACTCGTTATTAGGATATTATCCGATTATAAATAACTGTAACAGGGCTATTCTAACAATACGCAACAACGAAGCGTTGGGTAAATTCGCCGAAAACAGCGAATACGCCAGCCTGCGCCTCTCTGAGGCCCTGTTTAACCGGGCTTACGCACTTTATATACTGAATACATTTTACGGGGATGTTTACGTCCCGGAAGGATATACAACGGAATTACCCGCCAACTACAATTACATCCGCCAAACTTCCGAAAAGATTTACAGTATGATTATCGGAGACTTACGATTTGCATACGAACACCTGCCCGATGTAAAGGATATGAATCTGGCCAATGAATACGGACGCGCAACCAAGGGTTCGGCAGCACATTTTCTGGCAAAACTTTATCTGCAACGTGCACAGGGAGCCAGATACGGAACAACCGAATACGGACGCCGGGCCGACGGAACGATTGATAATATCAATGAAAAATCATACCTGGGTATGCTGTAATAAAGGCAACACAGCCACTGATCTGGATTCCTGTATTTATTTTGCGACTCAGGTCATTAATAACGGCTATTATCAGCTGGAAAACGATTATTCCAAACTGTTCAGTCATCCGCTGGATGATTATTCGAACGAAAACAGCCGCGAAATCATACAACCATGCCTTTATGCAACTACGGAAAACGGACGCTACGGTAATCGCATACTCGTATATATCGGCGCAGGATACACAAATGCCGCATGGGGTATTCCCGATTACTACTGGGAAGGGCCGACCAAAGTATCGATTGTCGGGCTTACCAACGATTTCGGTTATGATTTGTATATAAACAAACAAGCTGACTCACGCTATCAGAAATCATTCCACCTTGAGTTCAAAACTGCGTTGCGCGGAGGATCGTCCACTACCAGTCCTTCTCCCAATGGTGACTATTACGCCTACAACAACAGCAGCAATGCTACCGTCAGATGGACACAGAATATGGCCGATTATTTCAACGAATATGTCCTGCCTACCTATACCCGGGAATCCTGGGGAGGACGTCAGGCAGTCGAAGGGGAACACAAAATGGGAAAAGGCGACATCGCATTCGGTTATGTGGAAAACACCAAAGAAACCGCACTTGATATCAACGAAGCCTTAGGTCAGCCGTTCGTTGTTTTAGCCCGGTGGTTGAAAGACGGCAACAATTATTATTACCGCGCCCCGGTCCAGACAGCGAACAACACCTATTCATACAATAACAAAAGCTACGTAGGATTAGATAAAACAGGGGCCACTTCAAGTCCCGGTTCCCTGAAATACGACGATCCGAACCGCGCCTCTTATAACGGTTCGGGCGGAACACGCGACATTCCGGTATTCCGCCTGGGAGAAACCTACCTGCTGCGCGCCGAGGCCTACGGACGAAAAGGTGATTTCGGTTCTGCCGTACAGGACATCAATACAGTGCGCGCGCGTGCCGCGTTCAAAAGCGGTGAAACACGGGCGGAAGTCCTCGCGCGACTGCAACCCGGGCACGAAAATCTGACTGAGGCGGAACAACAGTGGCCGTATACGGTCGAAAAGGATATGACAAACGAAATGACGATTGATGCCACATACTGGGACGGAAGCTCAGAGAACTCAACACAAGAAAACTATCCGGCCACGGCCACAAGCACAGAAGATCTGTTTGTGAATTTCATATTGAACGAATTGGCGCGCGAACTGAACAATGAAATGATTTACTACGAAAACCTGCACCACTCCGGCTGGCAAGCCGACCGCATGATTTACCATAACCAAATGGCTTCTTCACAAAAAGGATTATGGGATGCGGCCGATAATCTGATTAGCGGAAACGGCCAGATGGGTGACGGCAAAGGATTCTTCAAACCGATGCATACCTTAAAACCATTCAAACAAAGTCTCATCGATCTGTTGACCGACGAAAACGGAAAGCCGCTGGATGAAACGGGCAAAAAGGCTTATCAAAATTATGGTTATTAAATAGCAATTAAAAGATACCGGTGTGACAAAAAATGTTTTCCATAAATACATAAAATTCTAATCGGGTATCTTTAAAATCCGGGAAGTAGATCCGTAAAACGATTGGAATAAACAATAATCCATCAATTTGAACGGAAATACATTTCCGGATTTTTTTAAATTTATTTTCTTTACATTCGAAACAATACAATTTAAATAAGGCAAAAATTACATCCTATGAGAAAGCAAAACTTTTTACAAGTCCTCCTCTTATTATTTTTATTTTCATCCGCTTTGAGTGCAAATAACAGAGAAAAGTATAACTTCAACCCCCAATGGTTACTACATATAGGAGACATTCGGGGAGCGGAAACAACAAAATTTTCAGATGATCATTGGAAAAAAATCACTTTGCCGCGCGCTTTTAATGAAGATGAAGCATTCAAGGTGGATATTAAAGATATGACGGATACGATTTCCTGGTACCGGAAACATTTTAAATTACCCAAAACGGCAAAAGGAAAAAAAGTCTTCATTGAGTTTGAAGGTGTACGACAGGGTGCCGACTTTTACCTGAACGGCAAACATATCGGACTGCACGAAAACGGGGTAATGGCTATCGGATTCGACCTGACACCTTATATTAATTTCAGCGGAGAAAACGTAATCGCCATCAGAATAGACAATAACTGGAAATACAAAGAACGGGCTACAGATACCGAATTTCAGTGGAACAACAACAATTTCAATTCCAACTATGGCGGTATCCCTAAAAACGTATGGCTACATATCACCGATAAATTGTATCAGACGCTACCGTTGTACAGCAATTTGCAGACAATAGGCGTTTATATTTATGCTTCGGATATACGCGTCAAAAGCCGTCAAGCCGTTATTAATGCCGAATCAGAAGTGCGTAATGAGCATAACAAAACCCTCCATGTCAGCTATGAAGTGGAATTATTCGACCGTGACGGAAAACCGGCAGGTTTATTCAAAGGTGAAACGGTTTCCGTAAAACCGAACGAAACAGTTATAGTAAAGGCTTCTGCTGAACTTGAAAACCTGCATTTCTGGAGTTGGGGATACGGATATCTTTATGACGTAAAAACAAAACTAATTGTAAATAACAAGCCGGTAGACGAAGTAGTGACCCGAACCGGTTTTCGTAAAACGCGTTTTGCCGAAGGCAAAATCTGGTTGAACGACCGTGTGCTGCAGATGAAAGGTTATGCACAGCGCACAAGTAATGAATGGCCGGGTGTCGGTTTATCTGTTCCCCCCTGGATGAGCGATTATTCCAACGGATTGCTGATCGACCATAACGCCAACTTTTATCGTTGGATGCATGTGACTCCCTGGAAACAGGATGTGGAATCCTGCGACAGGGTCGGTGTTATCCAAGTCATGCCGGCCGGAGATGCGGAAAAAGACGTCGAGGGACGCCGCTGGGAACAACGGAAAGAACTGATGCGGGATGCTATCATTTATCTCAAAAATAATCCGAGCATCCTGTTTTACGAATCGGGTAACGAGTCGATCAGTCGCGAACATATGCTGGAGATGGTAGCCATACGGAATCAATACGACCCGAACGGAGGACGGGCGATGGGTTCCCGGGAAATGCTTGATATCCGCGAAGCCGAATGGGGCGGGGAAATGCTTTACATCAACAAAAGCGAACATCACCCGATGTTTGCTACGGAATATTGCCGGGACGAAGGCCTGCGTAAATATTGGGACGAATACAGCTATCCTTTTCACAAGGAAGGGGCGGGACCTTTATACCGGAATCAGGATGCAAGCGCATACAATCACAATCAGGATATGCTGGCCGTTGAGCTTATACGCAGATGGTATGATTACTGGCGGGAACGTCCGGGAACAGGAAACAGGGTCAGTTCCGGTGGTGCCAAAATTATTTTTTCCGATAGCCAGACCCACTACCGGGGCGAGGAAAATTATCGCAGAAGCGGGGTCGTCGACCCGCTACGGATACCTAAAGACGGTTACTTTACACATAAAGCGATGTGGGACGGTTGGGTGGACACCGAAAACCATCATACACACATTATCGGACACTGGAATTATACCCCGGATGTCGTGAAACCGGTCTATGTGGTTTCTTCCGGAGCAAAAACCGAATTATTGATCAACGGAAAATCCAAAGGCTTCGGCAAACAGGATTACCGTTTCCTGTTCACATTCGATTCGGTACAATGGGAAAAAGGTGTTATTGAAGCCGTCAGCTACGACGAAAACAACAAGGAATTGAGCCGCTATTCGATAAAAACCGTTGGTGACCCCAAACGTCTGAAATTAACACTGATGCATAGTCCGGACGGATTACATGCCGACGGAGCCGATTTGGCAATGATACAGGTAGAAGTTGTAGATGAAAACGGGAACCGCTGTCCGCTTGCCAACAACAGGATAAAATTCGACCTGCAGGGGGCTGCCGAGTGGAGAGGCGGTATCGCACAAAGACCCGACAATTATGTACTGGCCAAAGAATTACCTGTCGAATGCGGCATCACAAGAGTTTTAATCCGCTCCAATACCGAAGCCGGAAAAATCACATTAAGGGCAGAAGCTGACAGCCTGGGAGCGGAAGAAATATCATTTACATCGGTTCCGGTCAATGTAAAAGACGGACTCAGCACCTTCTTTCCGGGCGAAAAACTCCCCGGCAGGCTCGATCGTGGCGAGACTCCGTTGACGCCTTCCTATAAAGATTCGAAAATAAATGTAAGAATCAAATCCGCAACAGCAGGAACAAATGCCGGAGAAGCCGCTTACAGCTATGACGACAACGAACTGAGCGAATGGAAAAACGACGGGCGTTTAAATACCGCATGGATCACCTACCAACTGGAAAGATATGCCGAGATTGATGATATCTGTATTAAACTGACCGGCTGGCGCCGCCGTTCGTATCCGCTCGAAATTTTTGCCGGAAAAGAACTGATCTGGAACGGGGAAACGGATATGAGTCTCGGCTACGTTCATCTGCCGGTGAAACCTACCAGAACGAACGAAATAACAATCCGGCTCAAAGGCGCAACATTTGATTCCGATGCATTCGGACAGATAGTAGAAGTAGTTGCTCCCACTGCCGGCGAACTCGACCTTTTCAAGTCAGAAGGCGGCGATAAAACAAATAACGAGTTAAGAATCGTCGAGATCGACTTTTTAGAAACGTTGAACAGGTAACATTGCCGGGTATAGTCTTTTTTTGAAATCTTTTATTAAATTAGCAACATTATATTACACTATAGAATAAAAGCTTATGAAAAAAAATCTTATTTTCTTATTCACATTGCTCCTTATTTCAGGATGCAACAGTAAAGATAATGTCATCAATGAAAATGATAAATTATCATTCAATGAAAATGAACATTCTGCGCTCCCTTACTCAGGTATGGTTATTTTTATCTGTACAAATTCATCCTCATGGCATGTTTCATCAATTTCAGAGATCATAGGAGATGAAATTCAGAAACAATCTTCTGATAATTGGTATGAAATAAAAAAAACAGGCTCAACATTAGAAGTTTCTTATAAAGAAAACATGACAGGAGAAGAACGGAGTCTGATAATACAAATTAAATCGGACTCACAATTTAAAGATGATTCTTTAAAATTTACTCAAAATTCTTATCCTGAATTTAATGAAGAAAGTACATCGGCAAAAAGGAATCTGACCGAACATCTATGGGCGCCCTATGCTCTAACCCCGGAAGGCTGGGCTACAGGAACCCCTTTACAATTTTTAGAGAATGGTATGATAAGAATATATCACGGTCATCCCGATTTAGAGACTAATTATGAAGACATTGCAGAATATAAAATAACCGCTGATTATTTTTTTAAAGAAGACTTTTTTGGAAATTTCACATTTGAAGATGAAAATGATGTAAGTTATTATTTTTTAAGAAGACGTATCTACTCTTACAAATTCCAGGATGACAAATTTGAAATATCGATAAAATACGGAGTTATACAAGGAGAAAGCAAATACACATATATCCGTATTAAATAATTTTTTATACACATTAAACTTTTGACTTATGAGAATTTTTATTATTCTTCTATTTTTTGCAATGTCCACATCCTCATTTGGACAAGTAAAAACAAACATATTAAACAGTAATGCGGCAAAAATTCGTTCAACAGAATTTAATGCGCTTAACTTTCATGACATGAAAAGTATTCCAATTAAACTAAACGAAAATTTCGATTTTGATATGATTAAAAAGAACCTCAATAATGAGTCTAACTATTTTGGTTTTGTATTTGATGTCAATATAACAATAAATGATGGCGTATGGGAAGAATATAATACCAACAAAATATGGAGGATAAGGGTGAAATCGAAAGAAGCACTTGGACAGATTCTATATTTTTCTAAATTAAATTTATCATCAACCGCAGAATTATATATATCAAATACTGATGGCACTACTATATTTGGGCCTATTACATCTAAAGAAAATTTATCAGAAGGCTATATGGCAACTAGTTGTATTTCTGGAGATGAGATCATTATGCAACTAATAGAGCCATTGAATTCAAAAGAAGCATCAACTTTCACATTATCCAAGATTGGTTATTCTTTCGAAGATTTTTTTAATGAAGCCGAGTCTTCTCAAAATAGGAATCACCCTATCGCTGTAACATCTAGTGATCTGCTTAGTTGTCATAATAATGTAGATTGTTATTCGAATTGGATAAACATGACAAATGGTATTGTTTTTATATCATCATGGATATATAACCCTGATAATGGAATGGACATGTTAAGCCGCGGTTCTGGTGCTTTAGTCAATAATACTTTAAACGATGGAACTCCTTATATATTAACAGCTTTGCACTGTTGCTCAAAAGCTGCACCTCTTTCTCAAAGGGATATTATTAACCTACAAGGTTTTGCTGTAACTTTTGGATATAAAGAGAATTGTATAAGTGGAGTTACGAATTCCTTTGCTACTTATACTGGTGCTCATTTCAAAGCTTGTTACTCAGAAACAGATATGATTCTTGTACAGCTAAATAATTGGCTTTCTCATACACCTTGCACTTATTTAGGGTGGGACAAAAGTTCATCTCAGCCAACATCAGCTGGAGGAATACATCATCCAGAAGCTACTCCTATGAAATTATCATTGTCTAATCAAATTTATAGTGGTTTTACATTTGAACATGAAGTTAGATTTTATAGTGGAATTCTTCAATATGGTTCTTCTGGCTCACCATTATTCAACCAAAATCATAGAATTATTGGACAAGCGAGTACAGCCTACAATGATTGTAATTACCCTTTGGCATATTATGGTAAATTTGACAAATCATGGAATGGTGGTGGAACAGACAATACTAGTTTGAAGAAATGGTTAGATCCATTAGGTACTAATCCAAACACATTGGCTCCTCTTTTTTCATATTTAAGAGAATATTCTACGGATATTTTAGGATGGACAGATGGTAATGGTTATCATGGTGAAACCTCAGATGGAAATGCATACAGGATTATTCAAGGAACTAATGCTAATATTTCAATAGACTATCTTATTAATAATAACAATAAGAGGTTTGAAATAAGAAATGGATTGACAGAACAAATAATAATATTAAGCGCCATTTCAAATAATCCCAGCGTTTTCAGTGTTTCCTGGTCGGGAAATAAAATACAAATACATGGACATAGAACTGGAATTGACGATTTAATTGTAGAAATAGTTGATGGAAGTCGTATAATGGAATTTTTGATTCCAATATCAGTAGAAACATATGATAATTATAGAATTTATCCTAATCCTGCAAGTTCGATGATTACAATTTCTACGATTGAAACTTCAAATGAGTTTTCAGCATTATCAACTACAGTAAGCGCCCCTGATAATTGTATAAAATCTGTTAAGATTTACAATATTATGGGTAACATTGTAATAAACAAAACTTATAATTCATACGAAAAAAATATTCAACTATCTATTTCGTCCTTAATTCAAGGAGTGTACAATGTTATCATTAATGATGACAATAAAAATTCTTCTACTTTAATCATAAATAGATAGCTAATAATTGCGAAATTGAATTAATTGCCGGATACAGCTATTTTTGACTCACTGATATGTACAATATGACACCTTTTTGTACGATAAACCATTGTAGGCCATGATGGATAATTGATATATTTGCAACAATAAAAAACACTTATCATGAAATACAAACTCTTATTAATTTCTTTTTTACTTTTACCTTTATTCGTATTAGCACAGAATAACAAAGAGAATATTCGCATATCGAAGCTATTCAATTTCGACTGGAAATTTCAGGCCGGAGAATTAAACAATGCGTGGTCAATGAATTACGACGATAGTAATTGGCGCAAGCTTGATTTACCCCATGACTTTCAGATAGAACAACCCTGGGATAAATCAGCCGGAGGAGGCCGTGGCTTTAAAGCGATGGGTTCGGGCTGGTATCGTAAATCGTTCCATGCCGACCCGGCATGGAAAGGTAAAAAGGTACTGCTCGACTTTGAAGGCGTTATGTTGAACGGCAAAGTTTGGTTCAATGGTAAAAAAATCGTCAGCATGGATTATGGCTATCTGGGTTACGAGGCGGATATCTCCGGTCATATCAACTATGATAAAGAAAATATAGTCGCCGTATACGCTACGACAAAAGGAAATTCACGCTGGTACACCGGAGGTGGATTATTCCGGGATGTGTACCTGGTCGTTAAGGATACGATTTCAATCGCACGCCACGGTGTTTTCATTACTACGCCCAACATATCGAAACAAAATGCCGAAATCGCCATACAGGTGGAACTAGAAGGGTTTACCAACAAACAACTGGATGTGGAAATCAACGCAAAAATATACTCGCCTTCCGGCCAACAGGTTGCGGAAACCAAAAGAATGGCTCCGAAAGGAAATAAGCTGCAGATGATTGAGGTACCGTTGCCCGCAGCTACCGTTACAAATCCTCAACTATGGTCATGTGAAACACCGAATCTTTATACGGCCGAAGTTTCACTGATTTACGACGGAAAAATCATCGATAACATAACGGAAACATTTGGCATCCGGACCATTGAATATTCTAAAGAATACGGATTAAAACTCAACGGTGAAAAAATATTTCTGAAAGGCGTTTCCAACCATCATGATTTAGGAGTATTGGGCGCTGCCGTTCACGACTTTGCCATTGAAAGGTTATTCCTGCAATTGAAAAAATTCGGATATAACCATGTCCGTACATCCCATAACCCATATTCGAAATCTTTCATGGAACTTGCGGATAAACACGGCATCCTGATCGTAGACGAATTATGCGATAAATGGAGCGAAGATTCTTACTGGCCGGGAAGTAAACTTTTCTCTCAACTATGGT
Source organism: Tannerella sp. (assembly GCA_031285685.1). GTDB lineage: Bacteria > Bacteroidota > Bacteroidia > Bacteroidales > Tannerellaceae > Tannerella. Next base: position 665 of record JAITVS010000201.1, on the reverse strand, counting down.
ATAAAATAATCCCCGAATGGATAAAACGCGACCGTAATCACCCTTCGATTATTTTATGGAGCCTGGGTAATGAATTGCAGATGCGGGAAGACCTGACCGGCTTTCCTACCGGCGATTGGGGAGTTACTCCCTATAAAATACTGGACGTACTGGCAAAACGCTACGATCCTACCCGCAAAACAACGGTTGCCATGTTCCCCTCCCGCGCCAATGCCGTCACAAGGCACGATCCCGATTTCAATACGAATTTCAATCCGCCGGAACTATCTCTTGTGACGGAAATAGCCAGTTTCAACTACCAAGATCATGTTTATCAGGAATATCTGAAACGACATCCGGACCTGATTATCTATCAGAGCGAAGCAAGCACCAGTACACTGGGGGCAGCATTTTACAGTATGGACTACAACAAAATGGTCGGACTGGCTTATTGGGGAGCTGTTGAATATTGGGGAGAATCGGACGAATGGCCTAAAAAGGGATGGAACTATTCCTATTTTAACCATGCTTTACTCCCCTATCCGCAAGCCTATCTCATAAAAAGTATCATTAGTGTCTACTAAAAAACAAAAATAGTTCTTTGAAATAGTTGATAATCTATAGTTTGCGAGCATTTTTTGTGCGTGACGATTTGAAATAAGAACTTTGCTTGGCATAAACCCACA
>JAITVS010000101.1 GCA_031285685.1 Tannerella sp. | reverse complement strand
CATCTCTTCACCGCCATACCTGCGTTTGAATATATCGGTAGCCATATCCATCGGAGTGATTGTCTGCAATGTTTCATAACTGACAACTCGGTCTTTCTCATTCCGTTGGGGCGATGATGATTCGACTCGTGCCAGTCTCACCGATTTACCCTCCAATGCATGCTCTATCTGATAGCGGAGCGATGGTTCAGGCTCTGTGATGCGCACCTTAATTTCCAAGAACGGCGAACGGTCATCTGCCTCTCCATCCGGTAGTTGGTTGATTGCAACAATGATTTCCGCTAATGGTAATGGATATTGTGGAATGCTAATTAGTTTTACCGGAGTGTCGAATTCTATTCGTTCGATCTCTGTGGTGGTGGCGTTGGTGATTGTCACGAGATTCACTCCCTGTTTGTTGTTCCTCTCAGCAAACGACATCGGTAGCGGTGCACCTGCATAGCGAACATTTTCCCGCCCCGAAACCCGTTGGGCACGATGCAGGTGTCCCAGTGCCGTATAGGCAATGCTTCCATCGAACGCCTCGGGCGAAATACATTCCAGTCCTCCGATGATGGTGCGTTCGGCGCGATCGTTTTCAGAAATCTCTGAGCCGGTAGCCTGTAAATGTCCCATGGCAACAACGGGTTGGTTTTTATCTTCAATCCGTTCAAACAATGCGTTGTACATAGCCTGTACACCTCCGGCATAGGTAGCCGATTCGGGATAATCACCTTGTCGTAAATAGGGTACAGCAAGACAATAACCGCCTTTGTTTAACGGAACAATTAGATAATCAAAGTCAATATCTCCATTTTCAGTATATTTTACAATACCTCGCACGGTGATATTCATCGTTTCCAAAAGCGGATTGGGTGCTTCGAGCCGTGCGGCTGAATCATGGTTGCCTGCTGTGATGATGATTTGGAGGTCGGGATTTTCCATCGTAACATCCCGCAAAAAATGATAATACATTCTCTGCGCCTCAGCAGATGGATTAGGGCTGTCAAAGACATCTCCAGCAATTAAAAGAACATCTACTTTCGATTCCTGTATCTGTATTTTCAACCAATCCAAAAACTTGATATGCTCCGCTTTACGATCGTAATCAAAGAATGTTTGTCCTAAATGCCAGTCGGCGGTGTGTATGAGCTTCATAATGCGGCTTCTTTCTCGGATTCAGCCTCAATACCCATCATCATATTGTAATGTTCAATATGCCCCATATTTTGAAAAACGCTTTTGAAAACATCGGCAAATTTGCTATTAATTGCATCCGGAAACTCTACATGCAAATCATCGGAGATGCAATGAGAGCCATCATTTACCCAACATAGCAAAGATCTACATATTTCTTTTTCATATTTGTCGTCAAAACTATTTATAATACTGTCGTCCGTAAAACGTCCCATTGTTTTAAAATAGGTTTCAAGAATGCGCCTCATAATATTTTGTGTTGTAATGCCTGATAATTTGTCTTGCTGTTTTAGTTCGTCCCAAAGTAATTCATAAGAGCCTCTGATAGGATTTTTCTTTTCATAACATTGGATATTAGAGGTGTTCCCGTTCTTGCGCAAAATCCAAAAACAGACATCATCACGATTATTGTCTGTTCGATCAACAAAAGAAATTTCTTTATGAAAATAGACATTGTGCGTGAGGATAATTATTTGCTTGATATTTCCGTGTGTATGTTTGATGCTCTTGATTATCTCTTTTAGAAGTGAACTAACAACAAATAAAACTGTGCTATCTAAACTGGAGATAGGGTCATCAACAACCAATACCCGTTCTTCAGAAACGGAATCTTGCGAAAAGCCACCTTGCGCTAATTGGAGATAATATAAGAATGTAATAAATGTAACTTCACCTTCGCTTAATGTTTTTTCCGCAATCGTTCCATCTTCCCGTTCAATTTGATAGTGGTTCGCTTCTGCTTTCGATGGAACGATTTTAAAATTTTCAAAACCATACGAAGCCAACAGGGTATTTATGGCATCGACAGAAGGTTGAACACTTGTTACATTTTTATTAGCATCTTTTAAATCGGCATCTTTTTCTTTATACTTTTTCCGTAATTCTTCTGTTTGCTTTTGAAGAGCATCAATACCTTTTTGGAGTCCATCAGTATTTTTACGGTAGGTTTCGATGGTTGTTTTATAGTCCTCTGTAAAAAATCTCCATACATCCTTAATCAACCCTTCTTTTTCCAATGCGAAATTATCTACAACTGCATTGTGTTTTCTAATCTCTATGTTGGCATTATCGATGAGCGATTGTATTTGCTCCAACTGTTCTTGAACAGAAACAAGCTCAATGCTACGACTTGGCTCTTTTAATTTAGTATTCAAAAATTCTCTATTAGCAATAATTTGCTGATTAAGTGTTTTAAGATATGGACTAAATAATTGTAGGTTTAATTTTGAATTTTTGTTCTCAGCCTCCTTACTCTCTATGTTTTGTAGAGTATTGCTGAGATTGCTTAATAAGGTAACGTATTCATCATATAAGTCTTTGATTAATTTACTATCAAAGACGAACGTTTCATCAAAATAATTTTCTAACTGAGACCGAAATGCCGTGTCAATGGTTTTTTTCTGACAAAATGGGCACACATCCAAATCACCTTCAATCAATTGTCGCCCTTGGTTTACCCAGTCATTGATATTCAATCGTTGAATTAGTTTGGCAATTTCGATGTCTTGTTTGCCTATGATTTTCTTCTGCCAAATTTTATTATTTTCTATTTCTATCAATCGAGCATATTCAATAGACAGAATTTCATCCATTCGTTGAGGAGTTTCACCAAAGATTATCGTTGCCTTAGCAGACAATTCTTCCCTTGTTTTTAGTGGACGTGATTTGTGCTGATATTCTTGAATGATTTTATCCGAAAAAGATTTTTTACTATTGATGTACCCTCGAAAAGCCTCGTTGAATAGCTGTTCGTTCTTTTTCTTGATGTTCACCCAACAGTCCTCTGTAAATTGATTTTCTAAATTGGTTTTTTCTTTTGTCTGATTTTCAACTGTCGCTGTCTTTTGCAGACCGCTTTCCTTAATCGTAGACAACTCGCCCTTTAACGCCTCAATTTTATCTAATTGCTCTTTGGTGGCACTTCCAAGCGTAAAAACACCGGGTATTTTACCTTTATTAAAATGTTGCTCTCTAAATTGTTTGTTGTATGAAACAACTTTCAATGGTATATTGTTCTTCCAAGAAACAGCACATGCTTTATCCTTGAAATCTTCAGGTGAAGCCAATAGGTTAGAAATGGTAGTTTTACCACTTCCATTTGCGCCATAGATGAAATTCACCTTTTTCAGATTGTTAATAATAATCCCTGTATTATCAAAGGTCGCAACATTCTTAATAGCAATAGATTCTATCATAGCATTTCGTATTACATTTCCACTTTCTCCAGCCCTTTCACTATCTCCACCGTCCTCACACTTACCGTAATAATACTCAGCAGCAAATCAAGAATATATCTTGGCTTATTGTGTTCTCGTGCCCAGTCGTTGGGGTTGTTTACGATTCCGCTTTCTTTGTGCGTTTTGATTTGGTAGCTCTCCATGATCCACTCGATGGCACTACGTCCGTTCACTACATACTCGTAGGCTTCTTGTGGTATGCCCGTAAGTGTAATGAAAGGATTATAGATAATGGTGCTTTTGTCTTCTTTGGAAGCAAAACGCATTTTCGTTATCTCAAAGTTATCATACACCGCATTGTTGATATTGATGGTTACGCCTGCGGCTTCATTGGCATAATCCTCGTAATGCAAATGCAGTTGTGCCAGTTCACGCCCGGCTTTCACATATTTCCAAAAAACAGTAGAATCACCAACAAACGGAATACGGGGCAGCATCTTTTTTAGGTCGGCAGCAAATTCCGTTCGGTAGTCCGGGTTGTGCAGGAAGCCATACACATAGTAGAAAATGTCTTCCTTCGTGGTTTTGCTTCCGTACTGTTTGCGTGCCTGATTCAATGCAAAGTCGCTTATGGCATCACGGCGGGCATAATATTCATTTTCCGGTTCGGCTAAACTGTCGAACAATGTTTTCTCTTGCTTGGTCTCTTCGTACCAATAAAGAGGGAAGCATTGACCTTTTTCAATCATATCAAGACAGGGAATTTTATTCGCTATTAATGCGGAGAAATCCTTATTTGCTCCAACTCCAGATAAACAAATAACGAGATTCTCAATATCTACAGTTGGGAATAAAGTAGTATTTAATCCCGGACGTTCTATAAAATGTTTGCTATGGTATAAACATTGCATGGAGAATGGACGATAAACGCTATCAACAAAACACCCCTCATTCAGTACTATTTTTTCTCCTTTTTCTAAACTCTTTTTCAAATTGACAGTCCAACTAATCTTTGCTGCATCTGTATCTATAAAATCCTCTATTTTTGTTTGAGGGTATTTCTTGATAGCTTCTTGGTATGCTTTAGTTTGAGCATTATAAAAATCAATCATTTCGCCTATATTTCGATTGACTTCTTCTTTCGAGTAATTATATACCCAACTATCTCGGTTGGTGGAAATCCCCAACGAATATGTCGTAAATATCGCTTGCGCCCTCGCATCAAACTTCTTCTCCGGCGCAAGTGGAACAAACTCACCGAAACAGTCATTGCGGTGGTTGATCCAGTCGTTATATTCATTCGGAGAGAGTGTCAGCCAGTGCATATCAGAATTAGACACTGAATTTGTTTTTTTGACTATCTCCAGTTTTTCCTCCCTGCTCAAATAATCGCCGATGTCGTGATAATGAATGATGACTTTTCCTTTGTGCTCAGGCTTTTTAATCAATAGAGTTATACTTATAGGGGTACGACTACCTGAGCCAAATATCTTTCCACCTTCTTTTCGAGATAACTCACCACTTGTCCGCTGATTCCCTCTCAAATTAAACACATAAATGGACGAAAATTCCTGTTCAAGACAATGGCGGAAACCATCTGTGCTATTCCCGTCAATCCATGCACCATTACTAACGAAACAGATTACTCCTCCGTTTTTAGGGTCAAGACGGTCGGAAGCCCATCGGAAAGCCTTAATATAAGCATCGTACAACGATTTGTTCAGTCCGGCATCCGATGCTTTTGCATAAGTTTCCTCAATCCGTTTATTTAATTTTGCATAATTCTGATTCTGTGCATTATCGTTAGCTGATTTCTGCCCGATAGAATAAGGCGGATTACCAATAATCACCCGCAACGGTGCTTTCTGTTGTTCCTGCACCCGAAGGGAATTTTGTGGAAACATCTCACTAAATAAATCTTCACCGTCTTTCGTTTCTCCTAATTGAAACGTATCTGTCAGGCAGATACCATTAAAAGGCATATAGGTATCAGAGTTGTCACCTTGCAAATCGTGATATACATTCTCTATGTTTACAGATGCAATATAGTAGGCAAGTAGCACTATTTCATTGGCATGTATTTCCTTGTTGAATTTGCGTTTCAGATCTTCGGGGCGTATCAGTCCGCTTTGCAATAGGCGGGTAATAAACGTGCCGGTTCCTGTGAACGGGTCGAGAATATGCAGGTTTTCATCACTCAACGTGCGGTTGAACTCCTTGCGGAGAACGGCATCTACCGATCGGATAATGTAATCGACCACCTCGACAGGCGTATATACTATACCCAACCGCTCCACCATCATGGGGAAAGCCGTGCGGAAGAACTTATTGTACAGTTCGATGATGATTTTCTGTTTGGCTTCGGCATTGTCAATATCCTTTGCCCGCTCCCGGACAGAATCGTAGAACTTTTGCAGGGTTTCGGTATCCTTCTCATCCTTTTGTTCCT
>JAITVS010000065.1 GCA_031285685.1 Tannerella sp. | reverse complement strand
CCATGTCTGGCGTCCTATTTTCTCATAAAGTCCACCGTTAAATTTAGTCGGACGCCAATTGTCCGAACGAACAAAACGCATGCTGTAGCTGAAATCTAACCAGGAAGTCATCTCCGCGTTAATTTTAGCGCTCACGTTGTAACGCTTCAAGCCGTCGTCTCCATGTCGCAGCGATCCGTTTTGATCCAGATACCCCAAAGACGCATAATAAGTTACCCTTTCGCTACCGCCATTGATGCTCATATTATGTTCCTGGGAAAAATTGTTATCCCTGTAGATTTCATCATACCAATCCGTATTGGCATAAGCCGTAGTAAACGGGTCTCCACCACCTGCGCCTCCTTTACCCCAGACATTACCGTCTGTAAGTAAACCGCCTTTGCTGGTACCGCCTGCAGCCTGAAAATCCAGCATCTGCTGCATGGTCTCATTTGTAAACACGGCTCCCCAACCCGAGTTGATAGCTGCCGCATTGAAATAATTGGCAAATGTATAAGAATCCATCATCTCCGGCATGTTGATCGGACTGCTGACACGAAAACTGTTGTTATAGTTTATCCGCGCTTTTCCAGAAGAACCCTTTTTAGTCGTTACAAGAATTACCCCGAATGGCGCACGCGAACCATATATAGAAGACGCCGCGGCATCTTTTAATACGGATATGTTTTCAATATCCTGCGGGTTAACCGTATTGATATCCCCTTCCATTCCGTCAATCAGAATCAACGGATTTCCGCTGGAACCTTCGCCGATCGTTCCTTTTCCCCGGATATTGATACTCATATTCTTATCCATTTCACCCGTATTCGTTGAAATTTGAAGTCCCGGCACCAATCCCTGCAAAGCCTGTGTTGCATTTGTCACCGGACGCGACTCAATATCTTTTGCCGTAGCAATACCGACAGAGCCGGTCAGGTTCACTTTCTTTTGCGTAGCAAAACCAACTATCACAACTTCGTCTAACAGTTGTGTATCTTCACTTAATAAAATCTGCAGGAATGTCTGATTTCCGACCGCCACTTCCTGTTTCTCATAACCGATATAGGACACCTCTATAACAGTACCCGGCTCTGCATTTATGCTAAAATTGCCGTCAATATCCGTCGTTGTTCCTGTTGTAGTACCCTTTACTACAACAGACACTCCGATAAGCGCCTCGCCTGTTTGTTTATCGGCTACTGTCCCCCTGAGATTCTGTGATTGTGCCCATGTGTAAGACATCCCAATCACAAAGAAAAATGTCAAAAGCAATGTCGTAGCAACACTTCTCCTGAAACTACCCACCTTTCTCTTCAAATGATAAATTTTCTTCATGGTTAAAGTTGTTAGTTTATTAAATAATACTTACAAATAATTTAATTATATATAATTTCATAAAAATTATAATCATAAATTATATGTGCAAATTTGATTCTTTTATATGTTAAACATGACTTTGAATAAAGCTAAAAGGGAAAAAAAACAATCAAAGCATAACTTCACTCCATAGATCAGGTAAAAAAATAAGTCAAAAAGGTGGAAATATAAATCACAGCATTACCAAATATTATTTAAAGTTTGCAGGAAGCAATAAAATACGATTCCTTTGCTTACAAATATAGAAGCCCTGGTTTACGAATATCAGATTACTCTTTAACATATCTGATTTCTATTTATGATGAGTAATGGATATATAGCTCTAAACTGTTATGAAAGTAAAAATATTCATTATCCTGTATTTATTCATATTTTCTCTATCTGCAGAAAATAACCGGATCTCAGTAACTCCTTTTCCTTTGATGGACCAGCTTCCGTCAAATACAATACAACGTATATTTCAGGATAAAGACGGGTTCCTATGGCTTGGCACATTGGATGGACTCTGTCGTTATGATGCCCACAGGCTTCTCGTTTTCAGGTCGGATGTCAATAATCCGGATCTGCTGACAAATAACGAAATCACATGTATAACAGAAGATCAGAATGAGAATCTGCTTATTGGCACAAAAAGCGGATTAAATGTTTTAAATAAAAAAACATATCACATAAGTTTTTTCTGTGATTCTCTTATACATAACCGGGAAATAAAATCAATAAAAGTTACACAGGACGGATGTATATGGATAGGAACTACAAGCGGTGCATATTGCTATAACCCCGATTTTTCATTAAAAAGATACTACGATATTCTACCTGCAACCAGTGTAAACTCTTTCTATGAAGATGAATTCGGTAATTTTTGGGTAATGCTGTGGAGGGATGGATTATTCAAGTATAATCCGGAAAATGACAGTTTTCTTCGCATGCCCCGTGTCGGAGAAAAAGATAATCCTTTCTGCATGTATAAAGATAGCAGGAATCATTACTGGTTATGTAGCTGGGATGATGGAGTCTATATTTTTAATCCGGATGATCATACAAATCAACCCTACGAACATATTAACATCATCAATAAAGAAAAGCAATCTCCTGAGAGTGTTTTCTTCAGCATAGTGGAAGACGATGTAAACGGATACATCTGGCTGATGTCTAATTCGGGGTTTTATGCATTCAGATATGCGGATAACGGCTCTTTACAGGAAGTTGACGTTTCTATTCTTTTTGACCAGTACAATAACATTTACAGTGAAATCATAAAAGATAAAGATGGGAATTTATGGATTGCCGCTTTTAATGAAGGCCTTCTATCGGTTAATTTCGAAAAACCGTATGTAGAAAATATTGCATTTCCATCTATCAAGGAGCAAACCGGTTTTGCTACCAATGTAACATCTTTATATATAGATAAAGACGAAGACATATGGTTTCGACAAAACCGCTGGGGCCTGGCTCTCTATAGTACTAAAGAGGATAAAGTCATATTTTATCAGGATCTTCCCGTCATACAAAACCAGGAAGATTTCGGTACCGTATACAGTATATGCGGATTTCGTTCCATGCCGGGCACTATATGGGTTTCTATTGAAAATCAGGACATCATTTATGAAATTAAAAAAGAGAAAGGAAATATAATCTCGTCCGAACCTTTCCATTTAAATGCATATTACCCGAATGCAGGTATACCTCTCTTTTTTTATGAAGACAGGAAAAATAATATCTGGATAGCTACATCAACAGGGTTATTCGTTAGAAGCTACAATAAAGCTAAAATAAAGCCGGTAAATTATTCTTTTGGTACGATCACAGGCATAACCGAAGATACAAGGGGGAACATCTGGGTGAGCAGTAAAAATTCAGGGATTTTTATGTTGCCGGCACTCAATGCAACAAATATCAACGAATCCCAAACAGAACATTTCACAAAAGAATCCGGACATCTTGCCAGCAACAATGTAGAAGCGATATGTGCGGATATGAACGGAAAAGTCTGGTTGGGAACCAAGGAAGGAAGCCTTTTGGTTTATGACATTGTAGAAAAAAAAATCCATGATGAGACAAAATCATTGATATTTCTTACGGAAGGCATTCACACCCTGATCGCCGATAATTATGGGCATATTTGGATTCTGACGGATAAAAGGGTTATCGAATATAATCCGGGAAACGGAGCATCACGAAACTATACAGCAGAAGACGGGGTACTGGTTTCATCCTTTAAAGAGAAATCGTTTTACAAAGATGATACGTCCGGAAAATTATATTTCGGAGGGAATAAAGGCATTTCCGTTTTTACCCCGACCGAATTAATACAACACCGGAATGAAATAAAAACCATGATCACCAATATAAAAATAAACAATCAATCTGTTTTTCTACTGAATAATAACAATAAATTTGATATCACAACCCAAACACTTTATCTGGAACCGGATGATAAAAATATCGAAATAGATTTTTCCTCTTTGAATTATAATTTTCCGAAAAATGTCCGTTATGCATATAAAATGGGAGGAGTCGATGAAGATTGGTTGTACACCAACAACAACAGGCAATATGCTTTTTATAATAAACTAAAAAAAGGAACGCGTACATTTTACATAAAAACGACAGATGAGAATAGTCTATGGAGTCCGGTTGTATCGGAATTCCTGATTTATAAACGCCCGGCCTTTTATGAAACATGGTGGGCTTATATCATTTATTTCATCTGCCTGATCGCTTCCATCTACTTATTTTACCGGTGGATGAATAATCGGATCAAACTAAGAAATGAATTAAAGATAGCCCAGATTGAAAAGGAAAAATCCGAAGAACTGACACAAACAAAACTACGTTATTTCACCAATATAACACATGACTTTCTTACACCGTTAACAATCTTATCATGCCTCATTGATGATGCGGAAACAACTTACAGAAGCGACACGAAGCAGTTTGATGCAATGCGCTCCAATATAAACAAACTGATACGCCTTCTGCAACAGATCCTTGATTTCCGTAAAATAGAAAATGGAAAAATGGAACTGACGCTCTCGCAGGGAGATATCGTTAAATTCATCAAAGATCTCTGCTATACAAATTTTTCACCTCTTATAAAAAGAAAAAATATCCATTTCTTCTTTTCATCTGTTCCGGAACGTATACCCGCCTATTTCGATGCGGACAAAATTGATAAGATCATTCATAATTTACTGTCAAACGCTTTCAAATATACGCCGGATAATGGTTCCATCAGGATTGATATAAAAGAGGTAAAAGAAGAACACACCTGGATTAAGATTAAAGTAATAGATTCGGGGATTGGTATTGATCCGGAGAATTTACCCCATATTTTTACCCGTTTCTATAACAATTTCAAAAACATTGCCAGGGAAACGAACGGTATCGGTTTATCTTTAACAAAAGAACTTATCAATTTGCACAAAGGTGAGATCTCCGTACAAAGCGAACAGAACAAAGGTTCTGTTTTTACGGTAGAGATACCTGTTGATAAAAAAGCTTATAATGATTCGGAAATCAAAAATCTCCGGCAATTAAGTCACGAAGATAAAACAACTGTTGTACTACCGGTATATGAAAATATCAATCTCCCTGAAACGGAAGAAGATGATCTCCTTCCGGAAAAAGATGCCCGGACAACATTGCTCATCGTGGAAGACAATGAAGAACTACTTACACTGATACGCAATTTAATGTCCCACCATTATCAGGTCCTGACTGCAACCAACGGGCGAAAAGCGTTGGATATCATCAGGGAATATAATGTCGATATCATTATCAGCGATGTCATGATGCCGGAAATGGATGGGCTCGAGTTCTGCAGGATAATCAAAAAGGAGCTGGAAACAAGCCACATACCCGTGATCCTGCTGACTGCCAAAAATAGTGTAGATGACAGGGTGGAATGTTACAATGCTGGTGCGGATGGGTATATATCAAAACCCTTTGACCTGAAAGTACTGGATGCCAGAATTAAAAATTTCATTGCCAACAGAAAAAATAAACAGAAAGAATTCCGGAAGGATCAAGACATTAACTTATCCAGATTGGACTATCAGACAATTGATGAGAAATTCCTGAAAAAGGCTATAGACCTGATAGAAGAAAACATATCCGACATTGATTTCGATGTCAATACTTTTGCCGAAGCATTTAACATGTCTAAATCTTCCTTATATAGAAAACTAAAGACAATCACCGGCCTTTCACCGGTGGAATTCATTCGGAACATCAGATTAAAGGAAGCTTGCCGGAAGCTTAAGGACAAGTCTATATCCATATCGGAAGTTGCGTATTCCGTAGGCTTCGCCGAGCCAAAATATTTTGCAAAATGTTTTAAAACTGAATTTAACATTTCGCCCAGTGAATACCAAAAGAAATCATAAATATTGATATATGAGGACATTCAAAAATGCGGATACCCCCTTCTATAATCACACTAATTGAAAAGTTTTATTTCGTTACTTTTTTCTGTTCAAAAACGGATAATACTTTTTTTCCGGAATAGATTGTAACCCGTATATCCATCTTTTCAACTTCTTCAGGTATATTTTTACACGACAAATTCAAATCGGTCTTTTCATAAGGCTTCAGCACCGGAACTTTTCCGGTTGCAATCTGCATTGTCTTCCCGTTATTCATATATTCCACTTTTAGCAAAGCGGCTTCGGATGCTACCTGCCCGAAATTCTGTACTTCAATGTGACCGCTCCATCCCTTCACCTGTTTCATAAAAACAGGAGCGCGGGCAGAAAGTATAGGCTCCACATAATTAATAGATGGCAGGCGCGCATATCCGTAAATAAGCTTATCCGACTTGGTACGCCCGATAAGTTTGGGTGCAAATTCCCTGTCCGTGATCCCATGACCTTTCGCATCAAATATAACAATCAGGTCTTTTCCGTCATTCTCCGTATTCAATACCGCGCAACCGCGCCCGAAATTCACTTCCCCGGATGCTCCAAAACGTAATGAACTGATATCTATATCTGTTTGCGGACGAAAACCTTCTTCCGCCTGTATTTTCAGACGGATTGTCTTTGTTTTTGAGGTTATCGGTTTTGAATCCAGGATTGTTAACAATAATCCCGGATTCAACGGAATACTTATATTTTTGGAACTGTATCTGTCGAATGGCTTATCTTCATGTTTCAATGTATCGATCACAGCAAAATTTGCCTGTATAGCGCGCCCGTATTCATCCTGAAATATTTTGATCCGTTCAAATTTAAACCAGTCTTCTACCTGCCCGTCTTCATGAACGGCAATACCGGGCATATAGGCTTCTCCCGGATCCACCACCCATTGAATCCCATCTTTCGAGCGAAGATAAAAGGCGATACGCCCCAGCCAGTCGTTTACAATCAGATGGAATTGCACATGGTCTTTCCAGATGACCGGATCTTCAAAGCGACCGTCGACATCCGGATAAACACGTTTGTCGGTTAGCTGGTTATACTCCGAAAGGCCCGTTTCACTGATCCAGATCCCACCTCCGCGGCATACCATCACAAATGATCCGTCTTCACGCTGAGCAAAAGAAAGATTTGATAATCCTTCAACAATCTTGCGGTCACGGGGATTGAAATCAAATTTGCCATACTCCCATGTTCCGTTCACATCGTCCGTCACATACCTGCCATCGATCACATACAATACATAGCGGCCGTCTTTCAGTTGAAAAACCTCCGGATTATGTCCTTTACCTATGATATTACGAGCTATAAAAGGTCCCGTCAGATTATCGGAAGTTGCGTTGAACACATAAGAATTAGGCCATTCCATGTGTCCTTTCGGAGAACATTCGAGCCAACCGCAAACAAAAAGATGATACTTTCCATCCTCTCCCTTTTTAATGTTACCACCCCAATAAGACCAGATACGATCTTCAATCCCATTATCGATATATCGCGGAATAACACAATTCGCCCCCCAGGTATCGGAAGAAAGAATATTTCCTTTCATCGGCAAAAAGCGATCGATAAACCGCGCTCCTTCAACTAATTGATCCCATTCTTTCGGGCGTTCACGTTCCGTAATTTGTGCAAAACCAAAATGACTGATAAGTAAAGTAATTGCAAGAATCTTCGTTCTGAAAATAAATTTGTTCATTCTTTTATCTTTGTGGTGTTTAAAATCCATGGTATTAAGTGACTGCCTCCGGAAGGAAGTCCTTTCTATAATAAAAAAACAGCATGCAAAAAAACGGCTTATGAAGATATTTTATTCGTACAGATAGAAAATCCGTTCCATTAGTTTCCATTTTTCGGAGGAAGTAGCATTTGCATCCGCCTGCTGGAATATGGACATATATTCTTCCCACTCGCTTTGACGGGGTAGTTTCGCTAATTTTTCAAAAGCGCTGTCCCATTCAAAATCCATTGGAGTTTCTACTATCATAAAAAGTCTTGTTCCGATATGATAAATTTCCATCTCAAGAATTCCTACGGAACGGATCCCTTCACGTATTTCCGGCCAGCTATGCACTTCACTATGCCGCTTCACATATTCTTGTATCAAATCCGGATCATCTTTGAGGTCCAGTGTCTGACAATACCGTTTTACCGGTTGTTGAAAATTCTTTTGAATATATCCGTTTTTTTTACCTGTACATTCCATCATTCAAGTACTATTTATTATGATTAAATCAAATTATTCCGACATATTTTTAATATAAGGAAGCTCCTGCAGCTTTTTAAAGCCATAAAACTTTTCCGCATTTTTTCCCAAAAACAAAGTTTTATCCTCCTCACTGAGAAGATTAGATTTTACAACGAAATCATAGGACATGCGATAGGTTATTGCCGTAATTGTCCTTGGATAATCGGATCCCCACATCAGTTTGTCCATACCGACAAGATCAGCGGCTTCTTTAATCGCTTCTACCGCACCGGTAAAAGGATAAAATTCATCATTAAAAAGCCATGTAATTCCTCCGGATTCGATCATCACATTTTTATGAAGCGCCAATTTTATCTGCTCCTGCCAATCATCCCTTGTTACCATTCCAAAATGTCCTATTGCAATTTTCAGCATCGGACATTCGGCTATAATTTCCTGCATCTCCGGAACTTGTTCCATACCATCCGCCAGGTCGATTGACAAAATAATATTATTTTTCTCCATCAGACGGAATACCCACATCAACTCTTCTTCCGTAAGCGAAATTTTTCCTTTTTCCGTAACCATCCGGTTCGCCGGTATTTTTATGGCGCGGAATTTTTGTTCGATCAGCTGCGCCACATGGTTAAAATATCCTGGTTGGCGGACATCAATCATGCCACAGCAAAGAAAACGTCCCGGATATTTATTCTGCACCTCCAGAAGATAATCATTCTGTAGTCCGTCAATATATTCCTGAGTAATGACAGCTGCCGAGACCTGGGCATAATCCATATTAGACAAAAAGATCTCCGCAGTATTCCGTCCATCAATCATAAAAGGCGGAAGCATCTGGCGTACTTCACCCATAAACTCGGATTTGCCGTTTTCCAGCGTCCGGATCTTTTTTTCTTCAACCTCCGTATCCTGCCGGAGCCAAAGATGAGCATGCGCATCAATGATCGGATAAAACATAATCAGAAGCGTATTAATATCCGAAAAACATCGCCCGGTTTTTCCGCCCATTTTTCCAGAGCAGTTTGTGCTTCTTCCGGTGTATAGATAGCAGTAATCAGCTCGTCAGCAGGACATGTACCCCTTTTCATATATTCCATTACCGCTTTAAAATCCTGCGGCATCGCATTACGTGAACCCATAATATTCAATTCCTTTTTTACAAAATATTGGGTATCAAAAGGTATTTTCTCTTTCGCGTATCCGATATAAACGATGCGTCCGGTAAAAGCAACTTCCGAAACAGATGCAAGGTATGTATCTTCCCGTCCCACAGCTTCGATCACGACATCCGCTCCACATTTATTTGTTATCGCCTGAACACGCTCGTGAAGGTCTTCCTTTACTGAGTTAACCGCATATTGAGCCCCAAGGCGCTTTGCCAGATCCAGTTTCTTATCATCCACATCTACAGCAATCACTTTCGCACCCCTGATTGCAGCGCGCACAATCGCTCCGACACCGATCATTCCGCAACCGATAACCATTACGGTATCAATATCAGTAACAGCAGCACGGTTCACCGCGTGAAAGCCAACACTCATCGGCTCTACCAATGCAAAATCGCGAACAGATATCGCATCATCCGGTATCACTTTTCCCCAGGGCACAAGTATATATTCCGACATGGCGCCATGACGCTGAACACCTAACGTTTCATTGAATTCACAGGCATTCGGGCGTCCGTTCCGACAGGCAGGACAGTTTCCGCAATTCGTATACGGATTCACGGTTGCATTCATACCTTCTTTCAAATGAGAGGGTACGTCTGCTGCAACAGCTTCTATCACCGCTCCGATTTCATGTCCCGGAACAATGGGTAGTTTCACCAGCGGATTCAATCCTCTGAACGTATTCAGATCCGATCCGCAAAAACCGACATATCCAATCTTTAACAAAACATGCCCGGATTTCAATTCCGGTTTTTCAATTTCAACAGTCTCGGTCTTACCCGGTGCTGTTATTCTGATTGCTTTCATATGTACAAAATTTGATTTTTAACACTAAGATTACATCTTGAAGTTCAAAGTTTCACGTTCAATGTTCAAGTATTTTGTCTGGAACCTGGAACTAATAAATGCTCGTTTTATTGGTTGATAATTTATTAATTTAACTATTCACCCAGGTGTCACGGAAACCCGGTTCGAATATTTTCAGTACATCTTTCAGTAAATCCATCTCCAAAGGTGTTTCGGCATATTTAATTGTTTTCAGTACATTTTCCGGATTTGTCGTACTGAATAATGTTGTCGCTATCCGTGGATTAGTTACCGAAAAGGATACTGCCAGTTGCTCTATAGAGACACCTTTCGATTTGCAATATCCGATCACTTTTCCGGCTAAGCGTTTCAGCGCCTCCGGTGCAGGATGCCAGTCCGGCACTCCGCGCTCGGTCAGCAATCCCATCGAGTATGGAGACGCATTGATCACCCCGACTCCTTTTGACTCGAAATAATCAAGATAATCCGCTAGTGAGTCATCATTCAGTGTATAATGGCAGAAAGACAAAACACTTTCCACCGTACCTTCCGGTACATGATCAATTACATATTTAAAGTGTCGCAAATTGAGGTTGGTTATGCCGATATGCTTTACGACTCCCTCATTCCGCAAATCAACCAAAGCCGGAAGTGTTTCGTTACAGACCTGTTCCAGATCAGAAAATTCAATATCATGAATATTAATAAGATCTATATAATCTACATTCAGTCGTTCCATACTTTCAAATACACTCTCTCTGGATCTTCGGGCGGAATAATCCCAGTAATTTATCCCGTCTTTACCATAACGGCCTACCTTCGTAGATAAATAATACCTTTCCCTGTTGATGTTTTTTAATGCCTTTCCCAATACTATTTCCGCTTTCAGATGGCCATAGTATGGAGACACATCAATAAAATTGATTCCATTATCAACTGCCGTGTAGACAGCCTCAATTCCGGCTTCTTCTTTCAATGAATGAAAAACGCCTCCCAACGAAGAAGCCCCGAAGCTTATATTCGATACTTTCAAGCCTGTTTTTCCGATTTCCCTGTATTCCATAGTTTTACATTTTCAAATAATCATCTATCATGACGTTACAAAATTACAAAATTTCACCTGCATATTCTTATTCATTATCGATCAAAAATTGCATTATATCGACATTTCTTATAATAATCCTTATTTATCTTTATATCTTCTCCGGTATTCTTTCGGGGTGATGCCCATTTCTTTGTTGAATGCTTTTGAAAAATGGAACGGATCATAATATTTCAGGCGGAAAGCGATCTCCTTTATTTTAAAATCTGAAAATTGCAAATAATTACATGCTCTCTGAATCTTCAGCTGATGATAATACTCAACCGGAGAAAAGGATGTACGCTGTATAAACAGCATATTAAGGCGTGATACCGAATATCCTACCGCCCCGGATATATCCGACAAAGAAATTTTATTCTCCAGATTTTCTTTCATATATAATATTGACTCCTGTATAATATCATGTTTTTTTACTTTTCTGATTTCACGGTATTGTGATACATATTTCAAAGAGGCGAGAAAATGCATCAGGCAAAAACTAATATATTCAAGATTTTCCGGGCTATACCCCATATCCAGATTCTGATACATTTCATTAAAAAGCTGGATACGGTCATGCTGCCGGCTTGTATCCGAAACATCCAGAGAAACCGGCTTACCGATTATCGTATCAAACATATGAATATTTTCCCCCTTAAAATGAAACCAGTATATGCTCCAGGGATCCCTTGAATCAGCGCCATAAATATGTTTTTTCTTTTCGGGAATAATAAAAAAGCTGTTTTCTTGCAAAATATACCTGTCACCCTCATATTCTATCCATCCTTTTCCTTTATCACAATAAATGAAGATATTTTCATTCGTCCCGTTATTCCGCTCCCGGTAATGATATCTTGCATCCGGATAATAACCTATATGAGTTATATATAGCTGTTTTGTTATATCATTAACGGCCTGATAATTCCTGATATTATAGGGAGTAACAATCGCTCTTTCGCCCTTAAAGCCTTCTGCCAGTGCATTTTCCATATCTTATTACAATTAACACATAGCAAAAATAGGTATTTTTTACATGTTTTACAAAACATCTTACATTTTTTCAATGCAACGGGTATCCTACTTTTGTATCGTCAAAAATATAATTTATAAATACGATGGAAAGCATGAGTAAATACAAAAAACCTTATTTGTTTCTTATCACTTTTGTTTCGGCAATGGGAGGACTACTCTTCGGTTATGATTGGGTCGTGATCGGAGGAGCTAAAATATTTTATGAGCCTTTTTTCGGTATAGAAGGTTCTGCATCCCTGCGCGGATGGGCTATGAGCAGCGCCCTTATCGGATGTCTCGTCGGGGCATTATTAGCCGGAGCATGGAGCGACCGTTACGGAAGAAAAAAAATGCTTATTATAGCAGCCGTTCTCTTCACTGTTTCTGCTTATGGTACAGGAGTGGTTGATAATTTTACCTGGTTTATTATCTATCGTATGATGGGAGGTTTCGGGATCGGAATCGCATCCAATATATCCCCTATCTATATTGCAGAAGTCTCTCCTGCATCCGTAAGAGGCCGGTTTGTTTCATTAAACCAGCTGACGATCGTATTAGGAATATTGGCGGCCCAGATTATCAACTGGCAGATTGGTAACCATTATATGCCGGATAAGGATGTTCTTTCGGCAGAAAGTGTAGAATGGGCCTGGCGCTGGATGTTTTGGGCGGAACTGGTTCCGGCAGGCTTGTTTTTCATCCTGTCATTTATCATTCCGGAAAGCCCGAGGTGGTTGGCTATCAACAAAAAGAAAGATAATGCACGAAAAATATTCGCACATATCGGTGGAAATGCTTATGCCGAAGCCGAATTAACGGAGATTGACAAGCTTCAGGTGACTAATGACAAAAATAACTGGAAAGCATTATTAAAACCAAATGTACGGAAAGTCCTCATCATAGGAATCGTTCTGGCTGTCTTCCAGCAATGGTGCGGTATAAATGTAATTTTCAATTATGCACATGAAATATTTTCGGCCGCAGGATATACGGTTTCCGATGTACTGATGAATATAGTCGTAACAGGAGTGACAAATGTCATCTTCACTTTTGTGGCCATTTTTACGGTCGACCGGTGGGGACGAAAAGCGCTTATGTATGTCGGTTCCGCCGGCCTGGCTATCATCTATGCCATTATGGGAACCTGTTATTATTTTCATGTCAGCGGATGGCCGATGCTACTGTTGGTTGTGTTGGCGATTGCCTGTTATGCGATGTCTCTTGCTCCCATTGTATGGGTTGTTCTGTCGGAAATTTTCCCAGCGAAAATACGTGGTGCAGCCATGGCTGTTTCAACATTTTTCCTTTGGACAGCATGCTTTATCCTGACATACACATTCCCCTTATTAAATAAATATCTGGGAGCGGCAGGCACATTCTGGGTATATGGCGGAGTATGTATCGCCGGATTTCTGTTTATCCGCAGCCAGCTACCTGAAACCAAAGGCAAATCATTAGAAGAAATCGAAAAAGAACTTATCAAATAACGAAAAATGGAAAAAATTACCGATTACCTTATTCAACCTACAGTGAATGAGAAAGGCGTCGTGCGGGCCTGGGAAGAAACCGTAATGCTTCCTACT
This sequence comes from Tannerella sp., assembly GCA_031285685.1. Taxonomy (GTDB): domain Bacteria; phylum Bacteroidota; class Bacteroidia; order Bacteroidales; family Tannerellaceae; genus Tannerella. The sequence goes on along the minus strand of JAITVS010000065.1, from coordinate 2,793 downwards.
TACGAAGCAGGCGAAGAAGAAAAAAATCCGATGTTCCTCGAAAAACGTGTTTATCAGGGAAGTTCGGGTGTCGTATATCCCTACCCCGTTGTAGAAAAAGTCTCCGATGAAAAAAGGGATAAGCCATACAAAGCCCTTTTTCTTGAAAACGAATATATCAAAGTGATGATACTTCCCGAACTTGGCGGGCGTATACAAATGGCATACGATAAAGTGAAAAAACGTCATTTCGTATACTACAATCAGGTTATAAAACCGGCGCTCGTAGGACTTACCGGACCCTGGATATCCGGCGGTATCGAATTCAACTGGCCGCAACATCATCGTCCGAGCACCTACCTCCCGACAGACCATCTGATAGAGGAAAATGCAGACGGAAGCGTCACAGTATGGTGCAATGAAGTAGAGCGAATGTTCCGTACAAAAGGAATGCAGGGTTTTACTCTCCATCCCGGAAAAGCATATATTGAGATAAAGGTAAAAGTATATAATCGCACGAACTTTCCACAAACATTTCTGTGGTGGGCTAACCCTGCGGTGGTTGTAAACGACCATTACCACTCCGTCTTTCCTCCCGATGTACACGCCGTATTCGATCACGGTAAACGTGATGTATCAAACTTTCTGATAGCCACGGGTGTTTATTATAAACAGGATTATTCCGCAGGAGTAGATATTTCAAAATATAAAAATATTCCTGTGCCGACTTCTTATATGGCCGTAAAATCAAAATTTAATTTTGTCGGAGGTTATGAAGAAGACGCTAAAGCCGGATTACTACATGTGGCCGACCATCATGTATCTCCCGGAAAAAAGCAATGGACGTGGGGTAACGGAGACTTCGGTCTGGCATGGGACCGGAATTTGACAGACGAAGACGGACCGTATATCGAACTGATGACAGGTGTCTATACCGACAACCAGCCGGATTTCTCATGGTTGCAACCGGGCGAAGAAAAATCATGGGTACAGTATTTCATGCCCTACGCCGAAGTGGGTTATGTAAAAAATGCAACAAAAGATGCGGTGGTCAATATCGAAGTACAAAACGGACAAGTCAGAATTATACTTTATACGACCTCTGCATTTAAAGATTTGCATATCGTATTGAAAGATATCAACAATAATATACATTTAGACGAAAAAGCGGATATTTCACCCGAAAATATATACTCGAAAACGATAACCATAAAGAAAACTGCCGGAAAAGAAGCGGCTTCCGATCCTGCACAGCAAAAAACACCGGATTCACCTTTCATTGAAACCGAAAGAGTCCGTCCGGAAAACCTGATATTCACGCTTTATTCTTCCGACGGCAGAGAATTGTTAAATTATCAGGCGGATAAACCCGAAATTAAACCGGTCCCGGATCCTGCGCAAGCGGCCAATATGCCCGAAGACATCTCATCCATGGAGCAACTGTATCTGACAGGACTGCATCTTGAACAATACAGGCATGCGACTTACGATCCGGCAGAATATTACAGGGAAGCTCTTCGTCGTGAATCGGGAGATATCCGGTGCAACAACGCGATGGGACTTCTTTTAATGCGTAAGGGTCAATTTGCCAAAGCGGAACCATACTTCCGTCAGGCTGTAAAAACACAGACACTACGTAATCCGAATCCTTACGACGGAGAACCTCTCTATAATCTGGGCTGGAGTCTGAAAATGCAGGATAAAAGTGAAGAAGCCTACGATGCGTTTTTCAAATCAGTGTGGAACGCCGCATGGCAGGACGCCGGATATTTCGCCTTAGCACAAATTGATGTATCAAAAGGATATTGGGAGAGCGCTCTTGATAAGGTGGAACGCAGTCTGATAAAAAACTGGCATAATCATAAAGCGCGGCATCTGAAAATCGCTATTCTGAGAAACCTGGGAAGAGAAGAAAGTGCTTTATCATTTATGAACGATTCACTTGCCATCGACCCATTTAATATGGGATGCCGTTTCGAAAAATATCTTCTGACAAAAAATGAAAAGGATCTCCATGAATTTTTGTCACTCATGCGGGGAGCTACACATAGTTATCTGGAATACGCCCTTGATTACGCAGCAGCCGGTATGTATGAAAACGCCTCTGAACTATTATCCTATATAATAACCGATGAAAAGAAGGTTTACCCTATGGTTTATTATGCAATGGGCTACTTTGCATCCTGTCAGAGTAAAAATGAAACCGACACGGAAGCAAAAAAACACTCTGAACGGAAAGCGATGGAATATTATCAGAAAGCATCGCAATTATCACCTGACAAATGTTTCCCCAATAGAATTGAGGAGGTAAATATACTTCAGGATGCGGTTAAATACCATCCGTCAGATGCTCACGCTTATTATTACCTGGGTAATTTCTGGTATGCCTCCCGTCAATATGACGACGCGGTGACATGTTGGGAAAAATCGGCGCAGATAAACAGTAAATTCCCTTCAGTCCTGAGGAATCTGGCGTTGGCATATTACAATAAACGAAATAGCAAAGATAAAGCGCGTAAACTTCTGGAAGAGGCATTTCGTCTGGATAGTGCAAACGCCCGTATGTTGATGGAACTGGACCAGCTTTATAAGAAAACAGGCGTAGAACCGGTTGTTCGTCTGGAGCAACTTGAAAAACACCTTTCATTAGTAGAACAGCGTGATGACCTATGCATCGAAAGAATTACCCTGTATAATCAAACCGGAAGATACGATAAAGCGATGGAACTTATCCGTTCGCGTAAATTCCATCCGTGGGAAGGAGGCGAAGGTAAGATTACCAAACAATATGTATTATGCAGGGTCGAACTGGCC
>JAITVS010000022.1 GCA_031285685.1 Tannerella sp. | reverse complement strand
CTCGCAGCAATATCCGTCTGTTTTTTACCGCTTTGGCGTGCAAGGGCAGCAATGTTGCAGTGGTTTGCACACCTCTCGCTTCCTGATAGACGAAGAAGCCTTGCGTACTTCTGTCGGATTGTTGGCTTACTTGGCGCTACGGTGGGGGAGGAAATAAAAAAAGCCGCACAACATCCTCTCTAAGATTCTGTTATACGGCTTTGGTCGGGATGACTGGATTCGAACCAGCGACCACACGCCCCCCAGACGTATTTTTATAATATTATTTTATTAATATTCAATTGATTATTATTATTGATATTTTTTATTGCAATAATATTGATTATTTTGAAAATACTTTCGTTAATCTTTTTTATGGTAATTATAGTATTATTTATTGCAGTATTTATATTATTACAGCATTTACAAAATACTCATTACAGTATTTAATTTGTTATTCACTACAGTGTTTATTTTACTTCCATTACAGTATTTATTTCATGGCCGGAAGCACTAACGGTATTTACAGCATTACAGTATTTAATGCTGTTGTGAAATTGCAGTATTTATATCGTTATAACATTGATTGATTTGATGCCAATATATGATTTGTCAGTTTTTCGATTTGCTCGCGTAGTTTTATTATTTCGTCGAACATTTTGTTAATTTGCTCGTCTTTAGCCGAGTTTCGACGGTATGCTTCGCGTGTAATATCCTTTATATAAGCATCTTTTTCTTTAAGGTCGGCGGTGAAGCCGGCTAGTTTTTCGCACAGTTCTTTCTTTAGCTCTATTACTTGATTTTCTTTGCTTATATATAATGCACGCCAATCTTTCATATTTTCGTCGTATTGCTTATTATTGCCCGTGTTGTGGACTGTGATACTACCGGATGTTGTTCCATAGTGCGCATCGGGGCTTGAAACTTGCGTTACACTGCCGCCTATATTATTATAGCTGCCCACTATACCCTTGTTATTTACAGATGTGATGTTACCACTATCTGCCGGCTGTTTGAGCATGGAGCCTTGACCGGTGAGGAGCCATTCTGCTGATAGATTTTCGCAATTTGCGAATATGCGGTCAGCATCAAATGTGTTCCTACTTATCCATGTATTTATTGTTTGTGGAGTAACCCCTAATTTTGACGCAAATTTCGCCTTATTCCCCCTTGTATAGTGAGCTATAAGAGATATTAATAAGTCTTTTTTTTCTACCATCTAAAAAAATATTACTCATTTTGCGAAAATAATTCGCAAAATGTTTGGTTGGTATTCGCAAAATGTGTAACATTGCAACGTGTTAGTTATCTAACATGCTGCAAATATAATAAAAAAATAGAATATGACCATGTTTAAGGATACCATTTACATTAAGAAAGCGGATATTCCAGAGCAATTTCCGCAAGGTTGGAAGAAAAAAGCGGCGGAAGCAATAGGCATTCATCCTTTTTCTGTTTCGAGGATTTTACGAAATCCGAAAAACCCAAATTATGACCGCTTAATGGAAGCGGCGAGGAGTATTTACGGTAAAGCAGAGGCATTATGAAAGCACTTGTAAAAATGCAGCGCGACCAACCCATGACTACCAGCCTGTTGGTGGCCGAAAGATTTGGCAAGCAACATAGGGATGTTCTTAAGGCAATCCGAAATCTCACTGCGCAAAATTGCGCAGTGAAAAAAATGTTCGTCGAATCAAACTTATTGAATGGTAGAAAACAGAAACAACCCATGTATCTGATGAATCGCGACGGTTTTGCCCTATTGGTAATGGGTTTTACCGGTCCGCAGGCATTGGCTTTCAAGCTGGAGTTTATCGAAGCCTTTAACCGCATGGAAATGGAGTTGAAAAACAAGAATAAAGAACTTAACGACCATGCCTTTAAATCGCTGGTTGAGATGGTTTTTCATTTGTTGAACAAGAGATAATAAAACCGGATGACAGCAATTAAAACACATAACGGATTTCCTGAATATAATGCTCCACCGCCTCCCCAAAAAAAGAACAAAGAACGGGAAAGCATTGAAGTAAGCTGCGACATATCACTAAAACCGGTACTAACCGAAAAGGAGGCTTGCGTTTTTCTCGGGTTTAGCCGGAAATACATGTACGATCTTCGCTCATCTGGACGGATAGGATTTTACAAAATGCGCGGAAAAGAGCGTTCAAAACCGGTTATTCGCTACCGGCGCGAGCAGCTGCTCGACTTCATGAGGTCAGAATTTGAAGAAGAGAAACCTGTTAAACTAAAGTATTAATCATGCCCATCAACGTACTGATAGAAGGTAAATGGCACCTGCTCGACAACGTTATTGCCGATTTGGAAGATTGCTTGCAATGTGAAGTGATAATCCGGCGCGATGGTAGCCGTATAGGTATGGAGGAAGACCTGAACAATATGGGTAAAACAAAATGCCGGAACCTGTTCTGCGACTTTGCAGAAGTAAATCACCATGTTTCGGATGACGAACTGAAAGAAGCTATTATGGATAAACTCAATTCTCTATTATAATATCGTATTAACTAAATAAAAAGATTATGGACTATTATTTTATTTCTAATTACTCCTATCATTCACCGGCCAATAGAAAATGTGCCGAAATGCAGGAGTATGCCAAGCAATGGGAGCATACACTCCTCAATGGGCAAATTGCGCTTGATGCCTTTTGGCGAGAGATACAAAACAAGGCGTCAGAACTCGATGACAAGTATCCACGAACAAAGAAACTTGCCTTTAGTAATGATATTGATAATCGTGTTATTCGCTGTCTTCTGAAACATGACGGTTGCAATTCCGACTTGGACAAGACTGTCTTTAACCTCACTATCAATAAGGTTAAGCGTTTATATCACTTTTCCGAAAACAATCAACTCATACCCTAAAGCTATGAAAAATGGGCAAATTACCCCCCCCCTAAAAATCGCAAAATAAGGTATAACCTTGTTTATTGTTTGCGAAAGAAAGGATTTCGCGTGATTACACGAGAAAAGATAATCATCGCCGATTATCTTTCGGAACCTCTGAAAATATGCCAAATAAGGCGGCTTGTGATTGAGTTTAATTTTCATGTGCAATTTGAAATACGATAAAAAAATGAAAACAATTAGAGAAGCAAGTTTAGAGTTTCAACAAGATTATCAAACTCTTTTGGAAGAAAGGGCCTCTCATTCTGGATTTATTGCCGGAGTTGAGTTTGCCCAACACTGGATCAGCGTCGATGACGAACTCCCTGAGAACAGCGACGAAGAACATTTCTATCTCGTAAAACTGTCATCGTCAGCTACCAACATTCCATTCCTCGCGCGATCGTTTCGTAACAATAAATTTTGGACACTGACATGGGCGGAAATGAAATCCGTAACCCACTGGCGACCGGTCGAACTAAAATGATAGATGGATATGGATTACTCTCAATACCGGATAAACAGCGTGCGCGAATTAGATTCGTATTTGAAAGGCGAGACGCGCGAGTGGTTTCTCGACCGGCTAAACAAAGTATATGGCCTGTTGATGAATATGAAGCCGCTCGATTTGCTTTCCATCGAAAAAAACGTGTCGCCTGAAAATAGAGAGATATTTGTAAAACTGGCTTGCCAGTTTATTGCCGAAGGAAATAGCGACTATGAATTTACTCCCGATTGGCAAGCAGTTCGCCGGTTGAAAGAGAAGCCGGAAGAATCTATTCGCCGCTCAAATAAAATCAGGGAAGAAAAACGGGCCAATAAATTGGCTAAAAAAGGAAAAAGATTGGTTTAGGTATTTATGTTTTTCGTGAATTAGATATGCCAATTTCATCCGCTTTCGTCGCGATGATGCGAGCGGACAAATGGGGAAATAAATCGATGGGCATTTTGATAGAAGGTTCGACTCCTTCTTTCCCCGCAAGAGTATTAACTAAATAAACAGAATTATGAAACTAAAAACATTTGATTTAAGTAACTCAAAGACAGTTGTACTTAAAGAGCCTACCATCCGCATCTCTCGAAGTGCTGGACTAATCAGCTTTAACAAGTCTGTAACAGAACTGCTTGCCATTAATAACGGTCAGAAGATCGTTTTTGTGCAGGACGAAGAAAGTCCGCGCGACTGGTTTATAAAAAAAGCAACAGAACCGAATGCTTTTCTGGTCAGGGTTGTCGATGATGGGCGATCGGATTTGAACTCAACATGTATCGTCCACCGTATTTTTGAATCTATAGAAGACGGGCGTAAAAAGTATAACGCTGCCTCGTTCAGAATACAGCCCAAACCGGTAGAAATTGACGGCGAGGAATACTACCTGATAATCACTTCCAATCCGATGAACGTTGCGGATAATGTAAAAAAAACAGATAATGGACCCAAATAATCTGAAAGAAATGACCGTGTATTATTATGCCAAAAGGAGGCAGCATGTTTGTTTCTTATCCAAAGGAGATGATGGCTGTTTTCTGTTTGTACCGGTTAATTTTCTAACAAAAGCAATCTGCGGGAGCTTGTTTGAAATATCCGCAGGCGAAATCGAAAAATATATAGTGATATGAAAGGAATTATGTTTAAAGATTCAAAAGTAGGCGATACGGTCATTTTTGATGACAACATTTCGCTTGTTGTAACCGCTTCATTTTCTTATGTAAAACCAGATTGTGATGACTGTTACTTTAACAAACATAGGATCAACTGCGAACCAATAGCCTGCTTAAGGAGTGAACGAAGTGATGATGTGAGTGTAAAATTTGTGAAGATATGAAGAAAGTAAACTTAACCATTCGCACCGAGCGGACATTCTCCATCGAGTTCGATGAAACAAAAATTAATAAGAAATTTATTGAAGCATGGAGCAAGGGAATCTCAGATATTCGGGAAGAACCGGCCGAAATTAGCTGCTACTGCATCGATTTGGATATTTCAGAAGACGATTATCCTTATCTGAATTTAGCGAAATCTATTGCTTATGCAATACACGTGAATGAATCCGATAATTTGGAAGGATTAGGATTTCAGGATATAACCAAAAATGAGCTTTTTTCAACTGAAGTGGATAATGATATACCGGTACATTACGAGCGTATAGGTTATTTGGAAGATGATTACGAATTTGATTTGGACAATACGGAATTATGAAACTATGCGATTTAAAATACTATACCCGTTACGAGTTTTATCGCAATCCTAATGATCGGCTATGTGGATTTCCGCCGGACGATTATGTGATTTTTATTGGAGATAAAATCGCCGGCCCGCTCTATTTGTTTGATTTTTTAGATGGCGGTTACGAAGATTATATGTCTATTCAAGATATTGACAAAATGATATTTGAGCTATGAAAAAAGAGCAATTATACGAACTATTTAATATCGACGATTTGAGGCATCTCCCCGAAGCTATTATGAGCCTTATAGAGGGAGATATTGAAAATCGGAATAATGTGTATAAAGAATTGCTTCGCATGAATAATTATGATCTTTCTTTTGATTGGTTTTCTTCCATTTATGAAATGCAGATGGCACAGCGGAAAACATTGAAACAGGATTTTACTCCAAATTCCGTAGCAAGATTAGCATCGTTGCTCACCGGAAACCTTAAAGGGAGGATACATGAACCAACTGCCGGCAATGGCTCTATGATTATCGCAGACTGGTGGGTTAGATGCCAAAAAGGAATGCCATGGGATTTCCGGCCATCCGAAAATATGGTTTACTGTTGGGAGCTTTCAAGTAGTTGTATCCCGATACTTTTGTTAAACCTTTCTGTTCGCGGTATTATGGGTTATGTTTTTCATGGTGATGTATTAACCTTTGAGGTAAAATCGAAATATATTCTTTTGAATAAAAAGGATGACCCTCTTTCTTTTTCGGATATAACGAAAGATGACGGTAGTAATATGTTTATACAAAAAGTAAAAAAATGAAAGTAGATGAAGTTTATGAAAAATGGGCAGAAGATAAAAAGAAGTATGTGCGGTTATCAACATTCAGTGCATATTATCTTTTATGTAAAAAACATATTCTTCCTTATTGGGGGAATATGGAAGCATCCTCAGTATGTGAATCTAAAGTTCAAGATTTTGTTGATTTTAAATTGACGACGAAAATTAAAAAAAAATATATTCAGGATATTTTGATTTGCTTGAAAATGATATTAAGGTATGGTATTAGAAAAGAATATTTTAACATCAATACTAATTTTAAAGTCGTATTCCCAACGTGGGCGAACATACCTAATAAGTTGGATATAATGAATAAAAGGGATTTAGACAAACTTATTCAATATCTAAAAGAAAATTATTCTCCCGAAAATTTGGCAATTTTAATCGCTATACAAACAGGTATGAGAATAGGCGAAATATGTGGGCTACGCTGGAATGATGTAGATATTGTTAATGGCGTTTTTATGGTTGAAAAATCGGCCCGAAGGCAATATTTTTACGATGATAAAATTGGTAAAATGAGAACTGAAATTATGATTTCGGAAACGAAAACGGTTTCTTCAAGCCGTGAAATACCCATATCAAAAACGCTCCTTTTTTTTATAAAGCCATTGATAAAATTGTCAAATGGAAATTTTTTCATTGCATCAAATAAACTTACTCCCAAAGACCAAAGAGTCCTATCTGTTCATTATAAACGAATCTTAGACAAATTAGCTATCCCTTTTGTTAAATTTCATGGACTAAGACATACATTTGCCACATCGTGCCTGCATTCGGGGGTCGATATAAAAACGACCAGCTCGATACTTGGCCATTCAAAAGTAGGTATTACGATGGACATATACATGCATCCTGACAATGAGCAGAAAAAAAATGCCATTAATAAGGTTTTTAGATAAAATGAGATAAACGATGAAAAAAGTAGTAAACATTAGAATAGAAGTTGAAACTACTCATCCGGCCAAAGATGAATGGTATAAAATCTCTCATTTTATAGATGATGAAATCATTTTAGCTATCGATGCTGTGCGTGATTTTGAACATAAGAAATACCTGAAGAACTGTTCAGGTAAAACACCGACAGGAGCTACGACTTATGTTGTATCTATAAAATATGATAAATAATGAACAAACTAATCAACATTATCGGCATCATTGTGCTGTTCGGCATTCTGCTGAAATTGAGCTATGTCTTCGTGTTTCTGTTCGGCGAACTGGACGATGACAGCTTTGTCAGCAGGGCAACTGGTGTAACCTTTGCTTTTGCCAGTATTTACTTTGTCATAAAAGTACCGGCGGCATGGCTCAAGGTTGTGATGGTGGTGCTGGATGTTATTACCATTCTCTACTTCTATCTTCACGAGACATTTGCTATACCAATAGAATACGCCTCTATTATCGTGTCGTTGTACAGTGGTTTCATTGTTTACTACCTTGGCCGCGTGCTTGGAGACCGCCTGCGATTAGACAGCGAACAGGCGTCGAACCGGTTGGAAGAAATAGAGAACGAGCGTCGAAAGTCTGTCGAACTACATCGAATCGAAAGCGAAATAGAGCGATGCCGGCGACGTATTCGACAAAGCCGGACAGAGGAAACTCGCGCAAGGCACGAAAGCGATTTAGATAGATTAGAAAATGAACTTAAAAAATTAAAGCCATGAGAGGTATCTGTTTTATCGAATCGCTTTTTGAAATGACGGTGGCCGGATCAAAGAATATGACACGCCGCCTACACAACCAGTACAAAGTAGGCGAAATACTGTATCTAAAAGAACCTTACTTTATCGACGAAGTTGATGCTCTTCACTATAAATTTAGCGAAGACGGAAAAGAGAATGGTGTTAATTGGAAAAACAAGTTATTTATGCCTGCTTCTGCCGCCCGTTACTTTATCCGAATAACAGCCAAGCGTCAGGAGTGCTTGCAGGATATAAGCAAAGAAGACTGTATAAAGGAGGGAATTGAAAAAGTCAGCTTTGGTTTTATGAATGGCATAGACATGAATCTTTATACCAGCTTTAAAGATTGTTTCGCTGCCCTTATCGACAAAATCAGCGGGAAAGGAACATGGGAAAGTAATCCTGAAGTAACGGTATATGAATATGAATTGCTTGGAAAAAGACCACCTATTGAATTGGCCACAGCTGCATACAATAGATGGGCAAAAGAGGAAAAAATGATCGTAAAAAAATAGTAGAAAATGAAGAATAATGAGGTTCGCATAATGCTCGTTCTTATCTTTTTCATTGCTGTCAGCTTTGCGATGGGATGGTGTTCACGAACTGACGTATTACTGGCTATTGCCATCGAAATACTTTGTGCAATATTTATGCTATTGAGTAGAATTTATAATATGCTAAAGATGAAAGACGAAAATAAATGTTGCGAAAAATGTATGTATTACGACATAGAGTCCTGCGATAATTAGAAATAATAAAAATGATATGGATTACTTTAAAATTATACACGATTTTCTTGATGTTAGCAAAGAGATGAATATTTTTGCTTCGGATAGATTATTATTTATAGAACTTATAAATCAGCTCTATATGTCAGGAGCAGATAGTTTCTTTCAGCAATCGAATGTAATCCTATCGAAGAAAATAGGAATCGAAGAAAAAACGCTGATTTGTGCAAGGAAAAGACTTTTCGAATATGGGTTTATAAATTATAAATCGAGTGTTGGTCGCGGGCATAAAACAGAGTATAAAATCAACAATTTTAATGAAATAGATGTTTCAAACAAAATAGAACCGATAACGCAAAAAGTGAAACCAGTAATACCAAAGAAACAAAAAGAAGATGTAAGCCATTTATACATCGAATTTGAGAAAATATGGGAAGTGTATGAACGAAAAGGAAATAAAAAATCCTCATTAAATAAATGGATACGGCTTACAGAAAAAGAACGAAAATTAGCTATCGAGCATATCCCACAATATGTATTATCGACTCCGGAGATACGTTTTCGTAAAAATATGGAGACCTATTTAAACAACGAAAGTTGGAACGATAAAATAATTATGACAAATGGAAGAAGTAGTAGTAACACAACAGATGAAGAGCTCATGCAAGCTGTCGCAGAAGGATTGGCACGGGCAGAATATAATAAAAATGGATAACGGAAAATATTCGTTAAGTTTATATACAGATGACATTGCACAAATTACAGATATTGCGATAGCAATAAAAAAGTTATCTGTATGTTTCCCTAAAATGAGCGTTGATTTCTGGAACGTTCTTTCAGAGTATATTGCTTCGAATAAATTCACACATAAAAGACTGAAAGACGCAGTTGATCATATTATAACTACATTTCAATACTCCGAATTAAAAATAGCTGATATTATTAGTTATGATAAAACGAAGGATTTACTTACATATAACCAAGTATTAGAAAAATGGATGAGTGGAGTAGCTTATGACAAATTTGAGCATACCGAAATAAATGGCAAGAACTTTTGGTTTTATAAAAACGATTAATATACCGGCAAAAACTTTCCCTCGACAATGAGCAGCGCTCCGGTAGCATTTATTTTTGTTTCGATGGAGATGCAGATAAATTTTCTGTTTTTGATAACAAATGTTTTACGCACATCCAATGGAATTTTGGAAATGAATTGAACTGTCCACACTTCTTTGCTATTCACCGGTACATTCTTCCAATAGTTTGTTGCCGCAAAACCATTGGGGCCATGCAGCCGCATGGTAAATTTCAGGTACTCCCGGATATTGGCTATCACCTGTTCTTTTGTCGCATTATCCCAGCTATTGACGGTACTCCTGATGTCTTCGGATGCTGTACCTATGAATGATTCGGGGAAAATATCGTGCGGTAATCTGAATTGCAAATTAGAAATCCGTAATCCTGAAGAAATAGCATCAGTAATAATAAGCGGGAAAACAGTTTGCCAATCATATCCATGCAGTCCTTTGATAGAATCAGAATGATTATCCAATTTAACCGGTCTATACGACCAATCGACGCAGTAGGCGACCGGAATGACGGAGGAACTTCCCGATGAATCTTCAGGAATTCCGTTATCAATCAGTTCCTCGATACTCATTTCGTTTATTTCGATGTCCCCGGTGGGGTCTTCATCCAGTGTATCGGTGGCGGGGATGTATTCTTCAAATCCTATCCCGAATATCTGGCCGATGTTGTTGTAGAATTTTACTAAAGCCATATCCGCCGGACAAATTTTGAGTTCGACTACGTTTCCTGTACTGTCGCCGGCAGTTCGGAAGTCATTCACACGCTTGAGGTAGAAATCGTCGGCCTGATCCGTTAATTGGTTGTGCGCCCAGATAAAATATTCGTCTAATTCTATATTCAGCAGATCGAAAATCCGTCCTGAATTTACTCCTGATACATGATACAACTTCCGGTATTCGTCGGAACCAGCGACAGGAACACCTAAGTGGTCTGTCAAAAGCGCTTCCATATCGGGATAATTCTGCGGGATGGTATTTTCGAGCACTTCGGGCGATAAATCGTGATATTTTCCTTCAAATTCGTCCGAAAAAACGTATTTTACGGCATCGTAATCCAGATTTTCGATATTATTTTCTCCATCTATTTCGGAGGTATATTCGTCTAATACGTCATCATTGGAAATAAATTCAACGCCGGAATCGTTAGCTGTGAAAGCATAGTTTCGCAGTATTCTCACGGATTTTTCATTTTTGTCTATAACAAATGATACGTTGCAGAACTTTTCTATTTCGGCGAGAAAGTCCTTGATTGTCCAACTTCCCAGCACGCGCGAGAACTTGGTTGTTTTTATGCCGTTTACGACAAACAGCCGGCGAAATACTTCATCGTTATCCAGCACATTTTCGCTAACGGTATAGCCTAATGCTTCGGGTATTTTTTGAATATAATACCACAAATAGGGTTGAATAGCTACATCAAAAATTTGAGTAGGAACTACCGGTCCCTGATTTGTCCAGACGTAGCGGTTCAGTTGTTTGCCACCGGCTACTACCGGCGCATAACAGTATCCGTAGTTTACTCCTTTTTCCCATGTACTAACCATGTGTGCAACAGACGGATTGGACGGAGCTTCTCCTAAATCCAGTTCGCGGATATATTTGTCGGAGTTGATAAAGTAATTGAGCTCCGAATTACCCGACAGCAGTTGAATAGCTGCCTTGCTTTCGGTAACGCTCAGAACCGTAGCAATGCCGTTCAACCTCACGCGACTATCTACTACAAGAATAGCCGTCAGTTCTCCGCTGCTTTTGGCGGCATTAAAGCGGTTGATATGGCCGAAAATACTGACATTCTCCGGCACGTCGAGACTTAGCTCAATGTCGAATGAAAATTCGCCGTTTTTGGTCAGGAACGGATTTTCTTCGACAATCGAAAATTCCACATTGTTGGGCAATACGGCCAGCTGGCCGTTAATGTATAGTTCAGTCATATTTTTTTAGTTACGAGTTACGAGTTACAGGTTACGAGTTGTTTTTTCTTGTAACTCGTAACTGCCCGCAAGGGCGTAGAATTGAAAATCGCCGAAGCGAAGGCGAGGCAAACTTGTAACTTATTTATCTATTCTTATTCCGTTTAATTTGGTCGTATTTGTCGAGCGCTTCTTTAATTCCATGCTTCCCAGTAACGGTGTTTTGCGTTACAAATGGTTCGTCTAAACGGTTGTTCAGCCGGTCGGTAACTTCGGCATTGCGGTTCAACAGGGCAAGCAGTTGCAGGCTGATTTCGGATTGGCCGGCAGGAGAACCCGTCGCCATCGCGCCGGCGATACCCGAAACAAAGGCGCGGTTTTCGGCCTGCCGGTAGTCGAGCGAGCGGGTAAAATCTTCCGGCGTGAGAGACGAAATGGTATTCGTCCGCTGTGCCATGTCGATAACGTCGAATACCTGCCGGACAGCCGGATTAGCAACAGCGTCGGCATTGCCTACAAACTCCCCGGCGTGAACAATACCGGCGACTTGTCTGCGAGCGCCGGGCATAGTATAACCGCCGGTGTAAAACTCCTGCATCGCAGCATCGTGCTGTTTTTTGATGGCTGCCACCTGCAACAGGCCGGAAGCAGTAGCAACGGCTGCGGCAATGGGTGCAGCTGCGGGGCCAATAACCGGAATAGCTGCTGTGGACATATAGGCGTTTATGGCCGATTGAGCCGTAGAAGCTAAGGCTTGAGCCACCTGCAACTTAAATGCCTTATCGGCATTTTTACGGTTAATTTCTTTCAGCTCCTTGTCGCGCTGTTCTTCGAGCTTCTTAACTTTTCGCTCGTTCTTTCCGGCTGCTTTTATCTGGTCGTCATACTTGCGATTGACGGCTGCCACTTCCGCCGCATTTGCTTCCTGAATGTAATAGGACAGGCTACCCATTATCTCCTGAATGCTGTCGATACCGAACTGCGTAATTTCGATACGTTTTTCCATTTCGGCCCGCTGCGCCTCTGTCAATGCAACTTCGGCAGCTATTTGCACTTCCTGTTGCTGCTTCATTCTTTCGGCCAGCTTGTTCATACCCTCCTGCGCCTTGGCAAAACGGTCGGCCTGTGTCTGTTCGTCGATTTTTCCCAGTTCGTCGGCAGATATTTTGACCTGTTTAGCCAACTCGCCCTGCATCTTGGATTGATATTGAAAGATTTTATCCTGCGCATCGCGGCCTTTTTCTTCTTCTAATCCGTAAATTTCGACTAACTTGCCCAGTCGCTCCTGTTCAATATATTCGAGCTGCTTGTTGTATTCTTCCTGTGTCAGGAGGTTATTTGCCCTGTCCTGTATGATCAGTGTTTTCTGCCGTCCGATGTAATCTTCCAAAGCATCCAGCTGCTTTTTGTATTTGTCCGGTTTATCGCCACCAGTGGGGGAATCGGGAGTATTATCGGTGTCATCGCCGGAGCCGCCGGGAGTAGGTAGTTTTGCCTTTGGAAAACGGGCGGCATATATTTTCTTAGCTTCTACAGCTGCTTTCGCTCCATACTGCGAAGTTACCTTAATGTATTGCTCCAAGTCTTTCTGCGACATTTCGTTAAACTGCTTCTGTAACGATAAAAGTTCTTGTTGTGCGGCATCTTGCTGCTTGATCAGGTCGCCAACCAACGGTTCGTATAATCTATTAATGTCTGCTGTTTCAAATTTAACAGTGGAAACGATTTTCATCAAATCATTTAAATCCGTAAAAACATCATCCGAAAACAGGGTTTTGCCTGTAATCTTATACGTTTCATCCCCAAAAAGAGTTTTCAATGATGCGTCTATTTCAGAGCGCATTTGCTGAACGCTTTTGCTCTGATCGGAAATAATCTCGCCAATACTTATCGCAGCTTGGGCTGCCGTATCATCACCATATTTACCGGCTAATTTTTCGCGTATTTTAGCTATCTCATCTGCTTGTTTTTTGAAGTTATCTGTATTTATATCGTTCAAGGCTTTATCGCGGAATTTTAGGGCAATACTTTCCTGCAAGGCTTTATTGGCCAAACGCTGTGCTGCTTCGATGTCGGTAATGCGACCTTGCTCGTCTATTAAATTTTGAATATAAGGTCCGTATTTTTCTTTTATAATTTTGAGTAATCGGTCTTTTTCAGCAGTACCCTCGTTGGTGCGTTTATAGGCTTCAAATATATTGTTCAGGTCGCGCTGTTCTTTCAGCAGTTCGGCATTAAATTCTTTCAACGATTCTTCGGCTTTGGAAGTATTGTTACTAAATAGAACTACAGCTCCGACAACCGCCGTGAGGATGGTCAGGAAAATGCCTAACGGATTACTTTTAACTGCGATATTGAATGCACGCATAGCAACGGTAGCAGCGGCAGTATTACCTGTTAAGGCAAGTTTGGCCGCAGTAAGCAGCAATACGCCGGCTTTGTAAGCAGTAATAAATCCGGTACCGGCGGCCATCGCTTTGCCTTGGAGAACAGTAGCTGCTGTTGCCAATTTTGTGCGGGTAGCATAAACTAATATGGCTGCCGAAGCAATGCCGATGGCCAAAGCATACTTCTGCACAAAGTCAATAACGGAAGGCAATATTTTTACGATATGCGTAAACAGATTGGTCGATTTCAGCATGGCCGGATTAAGCCTTTCTCCCAGTTCCACCGACGCGTCGAAGAATACTTTTTTTGCTTTTTCGAGCTGCGCCTGTGCGTTGTTGTTTTTGATATTAAACTCATTGATAACGGATGTTCCGTCCTTAAAAGACTGATTCGACAGCTCCAGTATTTCACGAAAGCGTTCCGTATTGTTCGATGCGGCCCCAATAATTTTGTTGGCGCCTTCGGCATTGATGGAGAGGTCTTTTAATGTTTTAGCCGTATCGACGGCGGACATTCCGCGCATCGATTCGGAGAATTTTAGGAAGAAATCCACCGGATTCTTATTAATCATGGCTGTTACTTCTTCCGTCGATTTGCCCATTACTTTGGCAAAAGCATCCGTTTTTTCGGAAGCACGGCTTAAGACAATACTGTATGCGCGACTGGCTATTTCGGCTTCTATCCCGCTTTCCTCAAAAGCAGCTCCCAAGCCCAAGGCATCGGCAATAGCAGGCTTCAAGGCTTCGGGCATCGAACCTATTCGCTTGGCAAAAGCGGCAATGTTTTGTTCGCTCGATACGCCGTCGGCGGCAAGTGTGTTCATGGCCGAACCGATGCTGATGAACGACTGGTCGATGGCCATCGCTTTCGTTTCGGCATAAAGTCCATTGAGCAATCCCAGCGTATTGGCTACCTCTCCAGCACCTCCCGAAAAACTGTCTCCCAAGGCCACGGCTGCTTTATCGGCAGCAATGGTAGCAGCTGTAATATCCTTTTCTACAACGCCCATGCGCCCCAGTTCTTCGGCCATCTTGTTCATTTCCTCGCGCGATGTCCGGGTATCGGTCTTTTTGAACGCCTCGTTCATTTCAACGACAGCCTCGCGCGTCATGCCGGTAGTTTTCATTACATCGGAATACACGTCGTCGAGATGGGCGAAGTCGGTGATGGATTTGGTTACAGTGTTTTTAATAGTACTGAAAGCCAGCAGGCTGGAAGCCATTGCGGTAAAGTTGCTGTTGAACGAGGATGTAAATTGCTGCCACTTGGTAGGGATGATGCTTGTTGATTTATTGATGCTTTGCAGTTCGTTTTTTACTGCACGAATTTTTTGGACATGCGCGTCCCATTGATTGGATCCGCGAGCTATTTTGCCGGAATTGAGTTCTTTTTCCAAAGTTCGGAGAGCCTGTCGTAAATCCCGAACTCCTGACTGCGACAGGTTTTTCATTACCTTATCGACATCAAAATAGGCTTTTACGACATTCTGAGCCTCTTTTTCTACCTTATTAAGTTGCTTTTGAACGGAAATAGCTCCTTTGACATCTCCCGAAAGACGGGCTTCGTCTAATTTTTTGCGCAGAGATTCGGCTTGAGAGGTCAGTTCGGAAAGCCTGCTGCGGGCTTGCTCGTTATTGACATAGACGTTGGCGTAGGCATTGGAAGTAAAATCGGCCATATATTTTATCAGTTACAAGTTATCAGTTACGAGTTACAAGACAAAAGTATATGGCCGGTTGTACAGGAAAAAAGACAGGTTAGAGCAATACAAAGCAGATGAACAGGAACAGGTAGAACAGGAAGAGCCAGAATTTTGTCCATCCGTCGGGGTCGTTGTTATAGCGTCCGTAATCGTCGTCTTCGTCTTTCATTTTATCGGTTTTAGTTCAATAAATAATTACTCTACTTCCCATGAATTAGAGTAATTATGGTTTCTAAAAGCATGAGCAATTCCAAGTTGTTGTTTAAGTCTCAAATATTCTTCTGCTTCCATGCCCAAATTATGACATATTTCGCTATCTTCAAGCCCTAAATCTTCAAGTTTTACAACCAAATCAGACATTAATTCTACTTGATGCAATCCTTTTATTCTATTCATCAATACGGTTAATTGCACTGCATCGTGGTATTTAAGCCTCAAATCTATTATTGAAACATCTTTGCTCCCTATTCGTTTCAGCGTTTCATACCGGTGATAACCGTCTATGATGCGATATTTTTTCTTTTCATCATCCCATGTTGTTATAATAGGGAATAAGAACCCAAACTTTAATATGCAATCTTTTAATAATGACATTTCGCTATCCGGCATACGGTTAGGATTATAGTCATTTGCGTACAGTTCAGATAACTGTACTATTTTTGTTTCAGGGAATTTTACAATATTTGCATCCATTTTTCTTTTATTTTTTGCGTTTTTTCTGATTTCTTTGTGTCGAAAGACCTATTATTTTCATAGTCATTGATAAGTAGTTGCCCAACCTGTGCCTGATATGTTCTTTCGTCCTTTTCTTGACTCTCAAACCGATTTATGAATTTTTGCTTATGTTCGGTATTAGGTATATTTTCGAGTAGAAAATTTCTGAATTGCTCCCAATTCTTGTAATGCTTTGGAAGTTGTTTGTTGCTAAACATCAACTTTTCGCTTGCGTAACGAGAAGCAGTGGAAATCCCTGAAATTCGCTTGCATAGTCGGTTGTATGTTTCCGGTTCAAATTTAGGTAAATCTACAAGGCACTTATATGATTTTTCATGTATCAAGTTAGAAACTCTCATTTCTGAATAAATGCTATAATTCGCCTTAAACATTAAGTCGTAAATCTTATTGTAAGGCAAATCGTAGTCATAAATAAACTTCCATACATCGTAAACCGTCCAGTCATAAATTGGGTAGAACTTTTTCACATCGCCGCTTATGGTACTCCATCGTAAACCATTATACCCCGTATATTTCGTCATGGCTCGATACCGTGTAATACCCTCTTCAGCACGAAGCCCTACTAAATACGCCGCATTAGTATTCTTCTTTTCATACCAATCGAAAAACTTATAGAAACGTTTCGGATAATATTCATCAATTGAATGTATTGCAACGGCATCTTTTTCTCTTATCCATTCTTCACCATCTCCCCAAGCATACAGGAAGTAATCGGAGCTGCTTGTAGCATTAGTCATATATATGGGAACCTGATACCATGCCGGTATAACATTAGGATGTTTCATCATAATTTTTATGATGTCAATCGATGCCTGATATTCTGCTTCTTGGTCTTGGAAGAAAGCAATAATCTTCCTGTTACGCTTGACGGCTTCCTGAACGCATAACCAATATAGCACGGTACTATCCTTACCGGATGAAATAGAAACATTTATAGTTTCAAATTCATCGAACAGAAAAGAAATACGCTCACGTGCAGCATCCAGCGTGTTTTTATCTTTATAATTCCTTTTTAAAATCATTTTCAGTAAATAAATTGTAAATATTCATTCTACGCTTATTCTCTTCTGACACATACCTGTAAACGCCAAAATTAGGTAATACCAATTCCTTATTTGTCAAATAAGATTCGTATCCCAAATCTGTTATGAAATGCTTGTTACATTGTTTCAATAAATTATTAACAAGCAACTTAGGCGTGTCGTATTTTTCAAATATGATTTTCTTTACATCCTCATAATACTCTATATCCAAATCAGAAGGAGCACTGAATAAAAAACTTGTAGTCAGTTTTTTAAGTTCGGTATAGGTATCATTTATGTATAACTTAAGATTGTCATCCTGCAGTTTACAATAGTTTATTTCATAATAAAACCATTTCTTCCACTCGGTTTCCAACGGATAGCTGTAATCTACATCAAGAAATTTACCATACAAAAATCCGAAATGATACCAAATACGCCAAGGCTCACCGTTGAATGGACGGTCATCAATCACAACCTTAGTTTTGTAAGTATTCATCCTGTATATGTAGGAGAATACCAAATCGCAACGCACATCTGCTGTCCTTATCCTATTCATGCCGACAACCACAATATTATCCGCCTCATAATTGAAATATTCAGCTTTAAACCTACTCCACATTACAACATTATATTTAGTGGTTATGGTATAAAAATCGTGGCAAACGACCAATGTGCTACCATCCATAACTGGAAGATATTTATCAATATCAATGTTTATATCCGGTAAGTAAATTGCTTTTCTCATAGAATCTTTCTAAATAAAACATATTTTTTTGGCAACTGCGTAAGAGCTGAAAATCCATTATCAATGAATAACTGTCGGCTCATCACCGTTGTTTTTGCTTGCAATGTCTTACATCCAAGTTCGATAGCCCTTTGATACCGTAATTTAAACATTTCACGATAAATTCCGAATCGGCGATACTCTTTAAAGACGTATGCCCTCTTGAATGTAAAAACGGCTTTCGACTTTTCATAACCGGAGAATCCAAGCAATTCATTTTTTTGAATAGCCAATAGCCATTCATCGCAATTATCGTTAAATATAGCCAATCCAAGTTCATTGGCAATATTTCTTGTTCCGAATATCTTCGCGCAATACTCAGGATACTCTAATATATTAGAAGTCCATATAAATTGCGCTATATCTACTTTCTGTTGTTCTTTTTCTTTTAAGATGTCAGACCTTTTTTTCAATTGAACCATTTCAATTATATAGGTATTATTTTCATAATATCCAGTTTTGAAGTTAAATTTTTGCAATGTTGAAAGAGACACGTTTATTTTATCACGCGGAGAATCTTCACACAAGGCACTGATTGTTGTGTAGAATTCTCTTTCATCCGTTTCTTTATTTTTCAGTATGAAGATATTTTGCATATTTTATAAAGATAATTTCCATACTTCCGTAACATCCCAGCAAGATCGAAAACACATCCCCTCATAAAAAATATATTCTTCGGATGCGTCAATAGTTATTTCTAAGTTTTCTTCTGAATATTGATATACTTCTTCATAAATGGAAAGAAGCTCCAACACTCCGTTAAAAATAAATTCATCTTTACATTTAATTGTTATCATAACTTTGATATTAATTTGCAATTATACGAATTATTTTTGCAATAAAACAAATTATTTTTGCAATAAAATCATAAATCATTGAAAATTTCTTGTTTTGTCTTACCTTTGAAGTATTCAACCATTCCGATTTTCTTTTCAACATTTCGTTCGATAAGTGATTCAAGTCCTACATTTCCAGTCAAATCAAAATACTGGCAATCGTGTTCTTGACCAGTTCTGAATGTTCGGCGAGATGCCTGTATACGAAGTGCATAATCCCAAATCTTATCAAAATAAACCGTGTTATTCAAGTGCTGTAAGTTCAATCCTAAACTTTCCTTTTGGTAGGAAAGAACCGTTGCTTTCGGAAAGCATTTTTCGCACGCTTCGCGGCTTGCTATGTACTTGCAATAGATAATGGTTCTTCTTTCGTCAATCTCTTTGAATAAACATTCTAATACCTCAAATTTGTTTTTAGTACAGCAATATGAATGCTGCATCTTTTGAGTCATTTCAAGAAAAATGTTATTGTTTTTCCACATCAACGTTTCGTCATCGAGATATTTTTCTTTCAGCAGATAATATTCTTCACTACATTCTTCGTCAAGCGTGTAATTGATGGTCGAATACAACTGTTTTACTTGTAGTTGTAAATCACACTCAAATATATAGTGCCGGATAAGTGAATACAAGTAATCAATGTTTTCATAACCGGTAATAAACTCACGAGTATATGATTTATGACCGAATCGCTTTGTTACTTTCGTATATTCGCAGAACGTATCCTTAAATTCTGCATCGCTCATATTTAGAATTTTATGCGAAAGAAAATCCATTTGCGGTTTCAAGTCAAGCAAGTTTTTTGAAAGTGGTGTACCGTTCAAAATCAACTTGTATTGAGCCATTGCGCCAAGTTCAAGCATTCGCTTTGTGCGTTTAGCGGTTGCATTCTTGATTTTAAGACTTTCATCAACAATTATAAAGCAATTCAACGCAACACGTATTTTGCTATACAACTGTAAATAAATTCGGTCGCTTTGGCTGATGCTTTCAACGCCAATATATTCTACATTTTGGCATTTAAAGCCACCCCATTTGTTTACTTCATCAATAACTGATGGCGTGTTGTCCGGTGGTTTAATCGTTCTTAATGGAGCAACGTAAATTACCAAGTCAATATCGGGAACCTGATTGACAAGTTCGACAGCAACGCGGGTTTTTGCCGTTCCTGCTTCCATAAATAATGCACCCACCCGCCAGTCTGACAGGTGCGCTATTGCTGATTTTTGATTTTGTAGGAGCTGTTTCATATTAATCAAACGAATGATATGCACAACGATGAAAATACCCCTCAAAGTCTTTGAATATGAACTTTGAATAAAATCTTTTTCCTGTTTTCTCAAGATGTTCTTTACAGGCATTTGATACACAGTTTTCGCATGTTCTTTTTTCCGAATCATCACCGTGAATCTCAAATCTTGTTGCTATTCTTGATTCCATTTTCTCAATTCATTTAATTCGTTAGAAATCACTTTTTCTTTTATATCAGGATTATGCTTTTCAACAATCGTTTCTTCGATAGTTTGGGCATATAGCCTGTCAGTTTCACTTTCTACTGCAAACTTAACATTTTCATTTGTTACTCCGAAAGCTTCCATCATTTCATTAAATCCTATTTCAGTTTCGGAAATAACATCAATCCTGTTATGTTTTCCATGTCGGTATTTTTTCAGGCGAAAGACAAAATCTTCGGTGAAAGAAAATGTATAGGAGTAACCTTTACATCCCTGTTCTCTAACTAATTTTTTAGGATGCCAAAACGAATAACCTATATATTCACTTCTGTTTGGCATTTTTATTAAACAGGCTGATGCTGTTTCAGCCTGTATGTTTTGCACATTAAAGAATATTTTTTGCCACATGCTATAACATATCTAATATAACACGTTTATAATCTTCTATACATTTTGCATCTTCACCGGGTATAGATAATCCTGTTTCAAAGTCAAAATGGGAAGTGTATGTTTTGAATGGAATACCACTTTTCCAACACCATTCAGCATAAACAGACACCCATGTCTTACCTTCCCTAATTTCAAATGGAAGACAAATACTTACTTTCATATCATCCGCCAATACCGATATTTCGGATGCCTTTTCTAAAAAATATTGTCTTCTGCGTTCATCAAGTTGAACAAGTTTACCATTTGATTCTAAATCATAAATTATTAGTCTCATTGTCTTTTTATTAATATTATACGTTTCTATTACTTTCATAACGCAAATGTAATATATATTGTTTACATCATGCATACATTTATAGTTAAATAAATATAATATGTAAAATAAATGTACTACATTTGCGTATATTTGTGAAATATAAATATCATACATTATGAAAGATTTAAAAGCAGTTGTAAAAGATAGTGGCGTCGGTATTTCAGAGCTGGCTGAAATTATTGGTGTAAGCAGGCAAACAATACATTATTACATAACACAAGGTAGTAAAAATAGTATTGACACTTTGTATAAAATCTCCAAAGCTATTGGTTGCGATATTACCGAACTATTCGATAAACCGAACAATGAAGTAGAAGAATCTACTATTACATGCCCACATTGCGGAAAGGATATAAAATTAAAAGTAGAATAAGGTATAAACAAAACTCCCACCCATCGTTTGGGCAGGAGTTGCAAGCTAACTAAAAAAAACAATATGAAGAAAAAAGCAGGTTATTAGACTTATTTTTTCCTTATTCTAAAAAATACCCATAAAATTAGAATAAGGCCTAATATACGGCCTGTCCACATCTGAAAATTCTGAAATCCGGTAATGACATTCACCTCTTTTATCACATCCACAGGGTAAGGTACTCGGATGCTATCTATTTTTATTATAGAAGTTGTGTCGTGTATAGAAAAGTACTTATTTCTATACACGTACTTCTCAACATGTATAGAATCAGGAGAATTATATACATATATGCTATCTCTATAATAGATACTATCATGTCTTATCTCGTTAATATAGATGCTGTCTTTATTTACTGATTCGACCGGCACATATATATTTTTTGAGCATCCTGTCGTGAGCATTAATAATATAAAACCGCCAAAACAAATTATTATTAATATCCAATCAATCCAATCGAATTTACCCCTCTGTTTCATCTTTAAAATATTTACAAGTTAAATCACTTTTATTTTTTACTCTACCGGTTACTTGTCAAATTCCAAATACTCGCCCCACTTTTCCATGTTGAGAAAGAAATGCGCAAAAACAGCAGTATTTTTTGTTATCGTTCATTTCACATTAAAAATTTGATTTCTGTAATTTGCTTCCTTATCGCGGTATCCGAAGTGTATCCATGAATAGTCATATTCGTTTATTAGTTGGTCAATTTTCAATTTTCCCGATTTTACCAATTTGGATACGAACTCGAATAATGCTTCATTTTTTTCTTTACTACCCATATTCACATCTGCAGCTAACCCCTCGAGGTGTGCAGATGTAGAACTTCCGCCTACCTGTTTGTTCAATCGGTTGCATCTCCATCCACTTGTAACCGGCATTGGTTCCCCTACCAAATCGCGCACTTTTTGAAGTTCGGTTGCCAAAATTTGCAAATTTGAAACAATATTATCCGGTGGGCGAAACTGCTCTGAGTAATTACGAAGTATAGCCGTCCCACTTCTCAAAAATTCTTCGAGCTGAAAGTTTTTAGTAAGTTTCATCTTTTTCTCCTTTCTTTAAATCCGACAAATCAATATCCAAATGCCTTTCGGTTTTGTCAATCAGTATCTTTTGAAGCAATCTTGCCCATTTTGCATGGCTGCAACTGCTTTCGTTTTCGAGAATGCTCCACAGTTGCCAAAAAATAACAATTCCAGCAAATATTTTCGTGAGTGGAACACCAAGACCGGTTAGTAGATATTCCTGTGTCCAGTAGGCGAGCATCAGTCCTGTTGGAATAATAATAATGAGTTCAAACACTGTTCGACCCAATGCCCTTGATTTAAACTTCCCGCTCGCCGATTTCGTTCCGGCAGCATTCGTGCATTGATGTTTTTTCACTCGCCGAGACAATCTCCATGCGCTGATACAGTCTGCAATTACAAACAGCAGGCTAAGTATAACTAACGGATAAACGGCCTTAAATGCAGCCGATATTACACCGAATGACATACAGCCTATTAGTTTGATAAATTTTTCCATAGAATCTAAATTTTATTTGGATAAAACGTAACATTCATTGATATAATTTTTTACAATAAATCTCGCAATAGTTTTGTGAAAACTTTATCTAAAATTTTATTAGAGTTTCCTGTTAAATCGGAAAATGGATGAACGGTGTCAGGACAATAGAGTTGAAAACGGGTTATATTTCCATCCGCATCGGGAGAATATTTTGTATAGTTAGTGCCATATTTAGTATTGAAATCACTAATATAGTTAGATGAATTTGGCACATATATTTTACCCATACCGGCATAATCCCATACATTTAATAATGGGAGCGAATAATGCTCAGCTATCCAAGTCAAAACGGTGCATACATACTCACCATTACGGGCATCATTACCTACACCATCATTCATAGTATTTTGGAAGTACCCACCTACTATTATCTTCATAAATGGCTTTCTGCCCCAAATAGCATCCAACAAATAATTAAACGCCCCAATGAAAGTCAGCCTATCTCTGCTTGACCAATCAATAGCATCTTTTCCTGCTGCCACAACATTATCCAATTCGTACCTGTCGTTATACCCATGGTCAATAACAATTGTATCAACCGTATCGAGATATGGAAGGATGACATTTTCATAGCTTGCTTGTTTCCAAGAGTCTAATTGAGATTCTGTTATCGTTCCTGCCGTTACGGATGGTCTAAATTTAGTTTCAAGCTCCGCTACCGTAGCCGACAGGGACAAACCCGCGTACCCAGCCTGAGCATTAGAAACAGGCGTCGGGTCAAATCTCACAAATGATGCTCCGATAGCTTTATTTATACAGTTAGCCCCTAAATTTTTACAAGCATTTTTGGGATAAGAGGAGCCCGCCGGTATACTCGTTCCGGTCCACAAGACGTTTGACGTAGATATAACATCTGATTTTAAAAAGTCTATTTCTTGTAGGATGGTCCCCCTACCGCCATTCATCCCCCCTAACTGGTAGTATATATTACTTCTAACGCTTTTTTTCCGCGCAATTCGCAGAAAATATCCGTTAGGTATGCAAATACACCTATCCCCGGTAACAGTTGCGGATTCAAGGGCATTTTTATCCTTGTCGTACAATACAACATTTACGGTGTAATTAAAAGTACCTATGTCAAAAATTGTGCGGATAAACATGTAACCAACAGGATTATCATATTTTATAAAATCGGTTACTTCCCAATCCGTCGTACTTGTAATTACATTTCCGTTCGGAATTAAAATGCCATCCGTATATGTTGTTTGTATGATATTTGTTTTCTCTATATATGCCGATGCCGAGTTAGCCATAAACTTAGTAAGTAGGCCGGCTTTTTCACCGATAGAATCGATTTTAGAATCAATTCTACCAAATTCATCTAATACCGTTGAAAGATTACTTACTTGGAAATATATGGCTCTTGCCGTTGCAACTTTCATCGAAATTCTGACAAAGTAATCAGCCGGCACACAAATACACCGGTCTCCTTGAATAAAACCACTGTCTATGTAATTTTTATCTTTATCATATAACACAATATTTGCGTAAGCAGCCGGAACTAAATTATCGAAAAATGCCCGTAAATATAGATAACCGTCTGCTTTAATATTTGTTATGTAATCGGTAGTTTCCCAATCAGCAATACCATCATTTACAATTCCATTGCTCATAAGTATTCCTTGAGACCATACCGTATCCAGCACATCCGTTTTATCAATGACAGAAGATAATGAATTTGCCAATAATTTGGCGAGAACAGAAGATTCTCGAATGTCGTTCCTAAGTTCTTGACGCACGTCGTATAAATCTATTTTTTTATCCAGCTCGACGATTTTGTTGGCTTTGTCCTCACCCATATCGGATACGGTTTTCCCTATATTGTTATGCGCCGTAATATCCGCATTGTGATTCGTAATGCTTCCTTCTAATTCCGTTTCGTCAATGTAATCTGTATTCGTAGAATAAATTAGCCACATTGCAGGATTAAAATTACCGGTAAAGGCAATGCACTGATAAACGGTATTGGTTTCTGTTACCCTGCACAGCCATGTGTATTCTTTGTCTTCGTCGGAAATGATAGGAAGAGCGGCAACCGTTTCGACGGCCGGCTTCCATTTCTGTACATTAACATTAACGGCTGCGATTTGTTCGTTTACATATTTTTGAAGAAATTCGAGAAGCGAGTTCATGGTCGTTGTCGAATTTTCCATCCACGTTCCGACGCGCGTAGCAGTATTTGCATGCGTTGCCAGTTCATTTTTTATCTGCTGCGCAAATTTCAGCAGTTGATTGATTAGTTCGTTCATATTTTTTTAGTTATGAGTTACGAGTAGCAAAGATGATGTTATTTTAAGATGATAAAAAAGACAGAGAATAATATGCTGATTTGTTGATACGATGATGTGCTGATTATTTTTCATCATCACATTAGTATATTAACCATTCTTTTCCAGCACCTCTTTAATGATTTGTGTTTGTTGTATGCCGGTTATTTCAGACAGTCGCTCTGCCAATTTATGGGTGTAATAGTAAAATTTCTTATCGAACCAAGGCTTGGCCTTTCGGGTGGGAGTAAAACCCAAGTCGCCGGAGTTACCTATCTTGATTCCCTTGCCGGTTCCTCTGTCCACATACACGCCATATTCTTTGAACAAAAATTTGACAACGTCTATTTTATTGGCCGAAATGGGCAACAGCTGCACCGACCCCATCAGATCGCCAGAAGAAATGGCTTTATACTGGATAATTTTTTCGACCCAGATATTGACCATCATTTTCGCCCACTCACGAATATAATCGTCCTGATCGGCAGGTTTATTCTGTCCAGTCGTTGGCATTGTAGCACAAGTTTACAGGTTCGTCAATCGAAATCATGGTATAAAGTCCGGTTACGCCCGAAATGGCGTAGCCTTCCATCTCGTAGTAGGGTATCCGGTCGGTATTCAGATATATCTGTGAGTTTAAAAGCCGCGAGCGGTCAAAAACTAATTTTGAACAGACAGAGCGGTATATCCGCCGGCATTCTTCCAATGCAGCATGCTGCGCCTGCATGTCGTTCAACGGATATTTTTTCATAATATAGACGATGTACATCCGTCGCTCGAAGTAGCCGCCGCCGGCACCCTGAAAGGTAGTGCCGTCGTTGGTATCGTCGATGCAGAAGTAGGCCTGTTCGCGCTTGAAGTTTTGGATAACTTCTTCGAGATTTCCCAAGCCGGTTACACGGCAAAACTTATAGTTTCCGGCAACCGTGAGTTTATTCTTCGCGCAAATTTCTGCGAAATAATCGTATGAATTAAACATATCTTTTTTAGTTAGGTGTTACAGGTTACGAGTTACGAGTAGTTATTTCTTGTAACTCGTAACTGCCCGCAAGGGCGTAGAATTGAAAATCGCCGACGCGAAGGCGAGGCAAACTTGTAACTCTGATTATTTCCTCATTTTTGCCATTCTGTTTTTCAATTCCTCACTTTCGCGGGCTTTAGCATTAAGTTCCGAGAAAGCTGTCCACGTTTCGGTGTTGGCAACGGCTTCTGTTTTAGTAACATCGCCGCCGGTGAGCGCCCGAATCATGTTGTCGATGTGTTCGCGCATGTTGGGAGCCTGTGCCTCGCCAACCGCTTCTGCCGGTCGGAACAGGTAGGAAAATTGCTTTTGAAAAACGGTTTTAAGCCCTGCATACCACAAAAAAACGGTGTGTAACACATGAACAGGTAGGTCGGCGAATTTTTCCGAATTATTCAATGTTTGGCTATCATCAAATTCTTTTTTACCTGCATAAAAACAGGCCGCCAAGCATTGCAAGGCCTGTATATTCTGTGTAAAAATATACTGCTGATAATAGTTTTCGCAGGCCAAATACCGGTTAAACGGTGTATCGCACAGGCGAGGATGTACATGTTTCACTCCTGCCAGTTCGGACAGTGGTGTTACTTCACTCACGC
Organism: Tannerella sp.; assembly: GCA_031285685.1. Lineage (GTDB taxonomy): Bacteria > Bacteroidota > Bacteroidia > Bacteroidales > Tannerellaceae > Tannerella. The sequence continues at coordinate 15,438 of JAITVS010000022.1, read as the reverse complement.
CTCCGGTAATCCATTGTACCTTACGGGTAAACTCGTAAAATTCGGCAACGGAAAGTATAAAATACCTTCTTTTGTGGCTAAAAACATACCCGTATGTGTCCTGTTTTAGGACTTTTATACCAGCTAAACCAATAAAGGCATGGGTAAGCAACTCATCAGCCGACAGCTGCATTTCAGTCATCAAATAACTGATGAATTTCAGTTGGCGGGGAGACAATTCTTTCCACGAGGTGGGGACGGTCAAATGTAAATCAGTCATATTTTTTTAGTTACGAGTTACTTCGCCCTGCGGGCAGTTACAAGTTACGAGAATAATGTGCTGATTTGCTGATTATTTTTTCATTAGCATATTAGCACATTGTCTCATTAGCACATTGATAATTTATCCGAAAAAATAAGTTTTGTCATCCTTTTTGTTCTCGTATTTTGCACCGGTTTTAATCCGGTAGGCATCTGATGCAATATAGGTCAGGCATTCATCGGGATGACTTGCCAAACGATTCAACAGACTTTCCACAAAAGGATAATACTCCTTCTGTTGAAGCATTAAACCGATAATCATTTGAATGGTCGTAAAAACAGACTTGTCGAAATTTGTCAAGACGTTTTCGGCAAATTTATTCAGCAGCTCGGATAGATAGGATTCGGATATATACTTTGACAGCGTAATCTGATGCTTTGACACAAGCGGACGGCAGGCATCCAAATCGTGATAAGTGGCTACCGTATTGGATGAATGATTGCGCAGTTCGCTTGTGCGCAGGAAGACAATAGAAGACCGAAGAAGAAAAATATCAGACTTTTTCCATTCAGTAAGCGATTCGGGAGCACTCATTACTAATAACACAACCCTGTCTAATGCTTCCGACAAGCGGCGAACAACATAAACTATCAGCCTTTCGACACGCTCTTTACTGGCAGGAGCCTGATTGCTGTTGCTTACAACGGCAAATCCGTTGGCTGTTTGAATGACATCCAAGAATGGTATCGCCTGCTCGTATGCCCGCAGGCAAATACTTATTGTTGCATACGTCTTAAGGTTATTATCATCAGGCAAGCCGGATATATAATTATACAGGTCGGCCCCAAACCATTCGTCCTGAAACCACTGTTCGGCTTCGGTTATAAACGGTTGCAATTCGCGAATATCGCTTCCCGCTGCCGTCGGCACAAAATCGGTAAATTTTTCAATATTCTCTAAAATCATATTCAGTTACGGGTTACTTCGCCCCTGCGGGCAGTTACGAGTTACGAGAATGATGTGCTGATTATTTTTAATTAGCACATTAGCACATCGTCTCATTAGCATATCATTATTCACTTCTCAAGGTGTTTTCTTCCGCATCCTTTCCCTTGTCCAAGGTCGTAAGTGTAATCACCGGCACATCGACGGAAAAGTCCTCCCAGCCGTTGTACTCCTTGATCACAAAGAAAGGTTCTAACAAAATGTCGTGATATGGCTTTTCCAACGCCTGCTTCATGGTGAACAGTTCGCGTTGAACGGAACCCGAAAAGCTATTATTCGATTTGCCCGGCGTAGCTCCTACCAGCGATGGATGAATGTTGTCGGCATAGCAAATCATGTTACTGGCTTCTTCCGAATCTTCGAGCCAGTCGCCGCCCTCTTTCGAGGTGTCAATCACGTCTATTTTAACCATATTCACTTCTTTTCCATCAGGGTGTTGGTAGAATCCGCTAATCCACATCTTGCCGGAATTTTCGATACCGGTACAAAAATCACGGATATTTTCTTTTTCCTTTTTAACGCGGGCAACTTTTAGTTCGGGGTCGGTAATTTTTTCTTCGCGGCAAATCGATTCCCAGTAATCTTTGTGAACCATCACGTGATACTTGAGGCTCGACGAATTCTTTAGCTTCGATTTCTTATGCTGCGGAATCAGCCGCTTGATGTCATACCAGCCGGACAGGAATACCGACCAGTAATAGGCAAAAGGATAGTATTTGCAACCGGCAATGGGGAAAGTATTAACGATGGCAAATTTGCGGTCGCTCGTTGGCTTGGCATATCGCCCATCGGCGCCGGGCAGCTTTCCCATTCGCAGCATCAGGTCTCCAAGAGGATTCCACATATCCAGTACCGGAACGATTTCTATTTCGTCCGGCGAGGGTGTTTTATCCTCCCAGTTGGTATAAAATAAGTGTTCGATTTGGCCGGTCTTTGGGTTGCAGGTCTCAAATCGCGTATGGCAAGCCTCCTTGTGCCGGAGCTGCACGATTTTGCTGCCGTCTTTTGACAGAATAATGACACTCACGCTAAAAAAGAAATGCTTCATGTCTGTTGCCTGTTCGAGGAAGTAACGTGGCATCCGGTTATACTTGAAAAAGTCAAGGATTTCGGTATCGATAATCGGCTCACCGGATTTTCGAGCAAATCGCAAGCCGGAAGAATAGCATGTTAGCGTGTTGAACAGCTTATTCTGACTCATGACTTCATCCTTGCGGATTTTCTTCATTATATTATACGGCAGATTGTTATCGCCGCCCCATGGCACGTAGCCCCGATAGTTCTTTATCACTTCCACCGGTGTAGCGCTCGTTTCGTCGAATACCTGAGCGCCGTCGTCCACTTCGTTCAGCAGGGCCGAAACGGAATCGCTTAAGCGAAGCTCGTAAACTCCACCGCCATAATCTATAATTGATTCTTCTTTTTTCATATTTTAGTTATGAGTTTTAAGTTTGAGGTTCTAAGTTGTTACTTCTAACTTCCAACTTTTAACCTACAACCTTTCATTAGCACATTAAATAAACACTTCCAAATCATTGATTTCAAATATACTTATCGCCTTTACTTTCCGAAATTGTCCGCTATTCAGGAACTTAATATTGAATGAGTTCCCGTGGCGATAGGACGAAGTGCAGATAACATCGTCGGCAACGACTATTTCGCCGGTATCTTTCCAAAACTTGATGGAAACCCGCTCGCCCGACTTAAGCATCGTGCGCATTGTATTGATATGTATTGTCGGCTTCATTTTTTTTTAGTTACGAGTTACTTCGCCCTGCGGGCAGTTACAAGTTACGAGTGAATTTCATTTCTTTTCACACTTAACTTTCCATTATCAATTGAATATATGGTCAAAACTGTTGTCGAATATTCTCGGTTTGGCCGGAACGGCATCCAACTGGTTACGCTTGGCCGGTCGAAACTTGAACTCAAATGCCGGCAGTTCGCTGGCTGCCGTGCTGCGCTTCACAGTGGACTCTTCGATAACAATGGGATAGGAATATCCGTTATCGATGTCGAACAGGGCGACGTTGTCGCTCATAAACAGGTCTTCGAGCCAGTCGGCCATCGTGCCGGTTAATATGCCGGTGTTGCAGGTATATGTTTTGGTTACTTCGGCTTTATACTTGCGGTAATTACCTGAAAATTGGCCGAACAGGTTGTCGTACTTGTTTTCGCGAAGTGTAATGCCTGAAGGGATAAAGGTTTCCGTAACGCCAAAGGCATTTCGGAAAGCAATAACCAAATGCTCGCGCGGCAATGCCGGTTTTACGAGATAGGAGAAATGCCGGTTACCTGCATTCACAACATAGCGGCTTACCTGTTCGGGATGCTCTACCCAATCGATAGAGGCATTGATAGTTGTTATTTGATTGATAGAAGCTATCTCAATATTCTTTGTAAACCGTTCTCCGGTGTTGTATTCGGCAATCAGTTCGACGGTTGTCGGTTCGGTTGTATAGATACTTAACTGCTCGTTTATGCCCAAATGTGTGGTTTTTTCGCCTTGGCAGAGCGTCAGGAAGTTGTTTTGAATCCATGCCGCCGGAACAAAGTCGTAGCCCATATCGGCGCGGCAATACAAGGCTGCGAAATTAATATTTTGGACTTCGCCGGTTGCCGATGTTAGATTGATTTTAAAGTCTGCTTTCAGCGTGTCGAGAGGCATGAGCGGCAGGAACAGGTTCACCAGCTCGCGAATAACGATGCGGCCGGCAGCATCGGGATGATACGTTTCTGTCAGAAACGGATTAAGCCCCGAAACAGAAAACGAAACCGTAACAGCCACATCGGACGACACGATGATGTCCGTCAGTGCCGAAGCAAAGCAAAAACTATCGGGTTGTTTTATAATTTCCATAGTGCAAAAATGCACAGGAACAAGATAGATAAAAAAGACAACAGGCGAGGACAACCTCGCCTGTTATTCATTAGTTGTTATCGATAGCCGGTTGCCGGTTATCCTGCAACAGCCAGTAGGGATTGTCATCGTCAAAGACGATTTCATAACCATTTACGGCCATACAAGCAGATACTTCTTCAAGGGTAAATTCGCCCATGCTGCTCAGGTCGAATACAATATCTGCGGACGATTTCTTTAGCGGTACTCCCTTGCCGTCATACGGCTGGTATTCGCCGCGGTAACGCGACAGGAGAGCTATTTTCCAATCTTCATTCATTGCATATCTTCGATTATACGGTTCAACATGCCTAACATTCTACGCCTGTAGGCCCAGCGCATCAGCAGCGTCGATACGATAAACCAAGCGACAACAAAGAGTATAGCCCAAACCGGAGCATCTTCTCCGATAGTTAGTCCTGCGCAACTAAAAAGGAAATTGAGTGTTATCAGATACGCAGCCAACAAACGCAGACGACCGGTGATATGTGTAATAACAGGAAATTTCATATTTCAGCCGATTAAGTGTTTTTCGAGCGCATGGTAGGCTCTTTCTCTTTCCTTTTTGGTAGAAATGCGCTCAAAATAGACGCAGTCCAGCAGGTTAAGCAGGCGCAGCGTTTCGGATGTGATGCCCGCTTGGATGGCAACAGGTATGGCCGGTTTTTTCATTCTGCCACTCCTTTCTGATTAAGGGATTCGCCTAGATAGCGATAGAGCAACAGGGCTGCGGCTTCGGTAATTCTCACGATTTTTTCACTGCCAATGTCGCCTTGGTCAAATTCTTCGATTTCGATGTCGTAAAGAGTCGGAAAATAATCTTCGTTGTTGGTGTGGAACTGTCGCTTTTCGACTGTTACCAGCGGTGTGAGGGTTGATTGATTACTAAGCATAATTATATAAAAATAAAAGTAACAAGCCTTTCCGTCTGCTTAGTAATCAAAGGATTAAGTGAGCGCCATTAAGCAAACTCGACGGGGTACTTGTTACAGTATCTAATATTTTTATTTATTTGCAGGCATAAAAAAAGCCCTTATTGGGCATCCTGCCCTTCAATTACTAAGCAGGAGCAAAGTAATACAATAGTTTTGATATATGCAAAATAATTTGAAAGAATATCACCAATCATCATTATTTTCGCCAACAGAACCCATTTTTAAATACTCTTCGATAGCATTTATAGAGAAATGCATTACATCTACTAAATTCAAAAAAGCCTGTGCTTGTTTTCCCTTATCATTTATTCGCTTATCAGTAAATGGAGCATATCCAAGTATAGGAAATGTAGAATGATTATAATTCTTACCTACTCCGGTGTCAATATCCCATTCGGATACATTACATATCACTCTAACGCGACCATCCTTTATATCTACTCTTAGCACATGCCAAGCATTATAAGATATAGGTACAATAAATTGATGCCAAGAAAATACTCCTTTATAAAACCCTCGACCTATTACGAGTCCAGAAGCTCTATCATCTGTTTGAATAACAGATTGACTGTCTTTATAGGCTCTTGCAAAATAAGATTTCACTTTAAGATAAATGTCATCCTTTTTGTCAGGGAGATATTCTATAACCTTAGAAACAACTATGTTTTCCGAATCAATTTCGTACAATCCATTCGTTTTGTACTCCTCAAGTTTTTCTTTTACTTCTTTGCTTTGCGAGTAGGAGTAAGCCGATAAAGCAACACAACAAAATACTAATAATATTTTTCTCATAATCATAAAATTTAATTAGGTAAATAATGTTTTTGCAAAGATAATAAAAAAGGTATTGCGTACAATTACAAGGTAATTACCTGTTTGGTTTTGTTGGTACGCAATGACTTATTTTACCGCCCGCCTCTGTCATATAAGGCACTTTGAAAAGAGGTAATTACGAAATAGAGTTCAGGGCGAGGCGGGGTCTTCCGACAGTATCGCCGGACTTTTTGACAAAAAGCGGCGGATAAAAAATTGAATATTAACGATTTTATTAATTGAAAGGTGGAAGAATGGGAAAAAGTTTAACAGTTTTTGAGTAATTCATACAGTAATAGACTGAAATAAAGCTATTTAAGGGGTTATTTTATAGGTGCTGGAAATAAAAGGGTAAAAAGTTTTTTTTCGAGGGTATGGTGTGGCAGGATGTAGTTGTATTGCTTTCAAATATATTGGATATGTTTATAAGTGATTGTTACGCAAATATAAAGAAAAACTGGCTTTTGCCTCTCCAAAGCAAAAAGAAAAGATAGAATCTGCCATACATGTATTGGCCCAACAATTAAGTACAGTACGATTCTGAAAGAATCTCATTTGACAACCGACTGTATTCAAAAAGCCCGCCTCTAAATGAAGCGGGCTTTTTTTACATCCTCACATATTACATAAAGCTACTTGAAAGTACTCCATAAGATGATGTTTGCGGAAATTTATTCATTCCGATAAAGAGTGTATCGAATGCGTCGGTGCCGTCGGTGCGGTATTCAAGTTTGTCCTCTTCGGTTTCGGCCAGTTTTTCGCCGGACTTGTCCTTTTTAAAGCCTTCGGATCCATTGCGCGTACCGGTTTGCTGCATGGCCAGCAACAGGGCTTCGTTGTTTTCCTGATTGAACAGAGGAAGCAGGCCGGATTGTCCTTTGAGCGCCTGTGAAATAAGTAGCCATTTCTCTACATGCTTCATCGGCTGGCCAACATACACCGGTATGACGTTCCATTTTTGCTTTTCAAATTCGTCGCAAACGACAGTCATAAAGTCTTCATCATTGACGGCATAGTTGTTACCCAGCGCAGTGGAATCGTAATAATATATAACTGTTTTGTCGCGCTGATGGCGATAGTATCGGCAAAAATCCTGTACGCATTCGCGCAGCTTACGGTCGTACTTGACATAAAACGATTTGAGCGTGCGCAGGGTATTCCCATGCTGCTGACCGGCAACTATCCAGTTGATATTGGAGTTGTAGTCCATCGCGATGCAAATGGGCATGTCGCGATCAAGGTCGGCATCCTGCAAACAGGATTCGTCGCCTATTTTGTCGAACTTATATTCGAGGCTGTCGAGATAGCTGTTATCATTGGCAGTGTAGTAATGCACACTCTCACGCAGGTTGTTGTAAAAGCCATCCTTGAGTATTCCGACCTTCTTGCACAAAATAGATGTTTGAAAAACTAATGGCGGGAGATTTCGCTTTTGTTCACGGATGTAGCTTTCTCCCAGCACCAGCAGGTTTTCGATGGAAGAAAACTCTTTATAATATACGGCTACTGAACGAAACTCGGCAAGCCGCTTGTACAGTTGCTTGAGGTGCGTATGCAGGTATTCCGGAGGGTTGGTACCCTGTTTTAAATCATTAGTAATTCGTGTTTTTACCCGCCATATTTCGTAGATAATGCCGTGTATGGCAGCGATTAGTTCGGGATCGCACTCCTTTTCGTAGCGCATAAACCACGAGCCTTTTTTAGTGGTCGGCATATCCGACATGATCAGCATAGAGTGATGATAGGAGCGGTTTCCGAAATAACCCTTATACCCGCCGTTTGCCGGAAAGGTTTCGTCTTTCAATTTTTCAAAATCAATGAATTTTGCTTCATCAATTATCAGGTAGTCCAGCGTCAGCGAGTTGGAACTTCCGGGACGATCCTGAGAAATGATGTATGCAACCGAGCCATTATAAAAAGAGATGACATGTTCGTATTCGGCCGGTTCGATGTAGGGCTTTTCAAAACCGGCTGTTTTGGGTGGTTTGCGACCTATGAAGTAATGCACGTCGCGCTTGTATCCGAAACTGTCGAGAGCGGTCAGCGTTCCGGGCAAAGTATTGGTTAGTCCGTGCTTGTATGAGGGGACAACGAAGGCGCCGGAACTGCGCGGCATCCGCTGAACGTTTCGCAGGAAGAACGGAGCTGCTACTCCATGCGTTTTACCCAACCTGCGCCCGCCGACGAAGACGGTTGTTTTGGCTCCGGTAAACATGACTTCCTGCTGGGGAGGATTAAAGTAGATTTGTTTCATATTCAGTTACGAGTTACTTCGCCCTGCGGACAGTTACGAGTGAATTGATAATTAAGAATTAAAAATTAAAATGGAAAGAATCCGGTCTTTTAATTCTTAATTCTTAATTCTTAATTCTTAATTCTTAATTGTTCATTGAACAAGGTTTCTTCGTCGAAATCTACATCTTCGTATTCAATGTCTTCTATATCCTTTCCGTATTTTTCCTTGAGTGCGCGGATTTTGTCCTGAATGTTATCTATCGGTTTGATTCCGATGACGGTAGGATCGGAAGTCGGCTCGAAACATTGCGGGATGATTTCTTCCCAAGGGGTTTTCAGCGCATCCTCTTTATCTAACTGGTTATATTTGGCATATTGCGCAGCTGCGGCAACCATGGAACGTGTATCTTTCCGCCGCTCGGCCAGTTCGTAGGCATTCATGACCATGGAATTGAACTTGAAACGATGAAAGTTTTTCGAGGTTTCCGTGAAGTCGCCCAGCAGCAATTTGAGTATGCGTATGTCGTCGTAAGCAGCAGATTTGTTTACGCCGAAATTCATCAGGAAATCGCGTATTTCGGCATCCTTTTTGCGCGGATGTTCGAGCCAAACGGTATAAGCCGCCCGAAGCCGGATAATCCGGTCGATGAGTTGTCCGGGTATAGCGTGTTTTTCGAGTTCGGTTTTATCATCGAACAGGTGAACACGGCAGACTTCGAGGGTGTTGGGCTTCATTTTTAATGGAGAATTGAAAATGGAGAATTGAGAACAAAACTATTTATCAGTTCTCGGAGTGGAGTTGATCTAATATGTGATGTATATTTCCTCACAACTTCCATTCTGTTGCAATAACACTTCAATTATATCAAACAACTGGAATCTATCTGTATAAAAAGCCTGTACGGAACAATCACATACAGGCTTTATACATTCTTTTGCATCCTTAAACATCCACTCCGATAGCTTTCAGTTCTGCAAGGTATTCTTCGGAAATTCCGGCATCTGCCTGAATGAGAAGCGATAGGCGTTCCTGCATTTTGTCGCGAAGGGCAATGTAGGCAGTTTGGTCTTCCTGCGCTTTCAGTGTTGCCAGTTTAGGCTTGTTATCGCTCAGGTATTTGCGGGCAGCAGAGATTTTCTTCGCATCAACCGGCGCCGATGGTGAGGCTTCCTCTTCGTTGATTTGCGCTGCTTCTCCATCATTACCTTGCTGTTCGTCGGAATTAACCGGTGGTATAATGAAAGCGTCGTAGGCATCCCAATTTTCGCGAACTTTGCTGTCTAATTTCTTGAGTTCCTGAAGCAGTGGGTAGCGGTCGCAGGGGCGGGCATTGGCCAGCAGCTTTAGTTGCTCGTGCAACTTGCGCATACGCGGATAGTCGTTCCGGTTCTCAATGGCCAAGGCTTTTATTTCTTCCGGTAGCCGGTCGTGATCAGGACGAAGTCCATTCAACGGGCCTTGTTCTTTTTGCTCCAAAGCAGGCAGCGTTTCTTCGACTATTATTTTTGCATCTGTTTCGATCGTAGCAACTTCTTTTCGGAGCGCTTCGCTTGCGTGATAGTCGTAATACTTGCGCAGTTCGTACTTCAATTTTCCGACGTTTTGGCGCCGGATAATATTTTCGTTCAGGATACGGTTTTTACTGAATTTGAGCAGCAAGGCAGCTGCCGAAGCAATATCTAATTTGTCGTCCGGCGTATCAAGGACTTTCTTGATTTGTTCTAATAATTTATCCATAGTAATAATTAGTTACGAGTAAACAAGATACAAGATACGAGTTGATAACCTGTTTACTCGTTTACTTGTATCTTGTATCTGTTTTTTTACGGATTTACTTCAACCGGTTCGTTGATGTCTCCATTAACAGTTTCGATGATTCCGGTGTAGAATGGAGCAGGAGATACGTCGGTAACTGAAACTTCGAGTGTAGTACCCATTTCGTCAGTAGCTGCACCTCCCAAGTTTTGAGCCGGATTGGTTTCGGTTTGGTACATGTCGTTTCCGATAACGCGGTACTTGCCGGGCTTGGTTTGTACGAGATACACGTAATCGTCATTACTTGCCAACCGGCAAAAGGCAGTTGCTTGTTCTTCCGTACCCGGATGAACAAAGGTTGCTTTTACAAGCGATGTTTTCGACGGCTTGGTTCCTTGAGATTCGGAAGTAATCGGCGACTTATCCACAAGTACATGCAGCGTTTGCCATTTCTTTTCAGCAGCCAGTGTGAACGATCCGGCGTATGTAGCCATTACGTCCATATCAGCTTCGAATGTATCCGGCAAAGTCGGCCAATCGACAATGTCGCGCTTGGGAATGAAGAAAACGGTGGCACGGATTCCGGGCAGGTTGATTTTTCCATCGCACCATTCGAGCGATTGAGGGGATACCCCGTTACAATTAATTGCCATTGTGATTCAGTTTTTAGGGTTCAACAATCAATTTACCAATCAGCAACCTTTCGGGCGAAATGGTTTCGTATTGCACGCCGAATACGGCAGCCATTGAGAGCGTAACTTGGAACGCAGAAAAGCGATCTACACTTAATTTTTCGAGGTCGTTTCCGGCTCCCATGCCGACAAGCATATTGGATTTTGGGGTCAGTTGCAGATAGGCGGAACCTTTTTTGTTGGGTAATGCTACCAGTTCGCACAAGTCGTTGGAGCCTTCGAGGAATGTTTTCTTGAACTCGCGATTGTAGGGTACTGCACCAACAGTTTGCTGGTAGTCGTCCACGTAGGCATTGTAAATATCTTTAGACATGAACAACTTTACCGGAACAGACTGCAATTCGTCGGAAGCAGCGCGATAATACGCTTTGAGCTGATCGACTGCATTGATGGCAGTAATAGCCTCTCCAAATTCAAACAAATTTTTGAGCGCAACGGAAACTTTGGCGTCGGTAATTTCCTTTTTCGTGATGGTATCGAATCCATTGAACAGGTCGGCACTGGCAGTTCCGGCAGTATTCCGCGTTGCGGTAAATAAAGCCATATTCATCTTTTGAGAAATGCTTTTGATGACAGCGGCCAAAATAAGTTTTTCTATGGGAACGCCTTTCAATCCTTCTCCATGCAGGGTAAGCGAGCCATAGATGGATTGATACACATCGTTGGGATCAAACTCTTTGATGATAGAGCCTAAGAATGTTTCCAAATCGCGCCCGACAATAGATACATCGGTATTTTTACGATTGGGGTCGTAAGGTCCCAGTTCGGCGTTCTCAAAGATTTCTCCGACGGTTTCCTTATACATGACTCCTAATCGCGGGGTCATGTGTTGAAGCGAACTGTTCAGTCCGATAACCAGCATGGACAACAGTTCCTTGCGGTATTTAACGGCAGATTTCTGCAACGCTTCGGGGGTGATTGTAATTGCCATTTATTTAATGATTAATGGTTAATGATAGTTGTTAATTACGGAAGCATGTCAAACATGTTTTTTGCCGATTTGACGTGAGCGAAATAGTCAGCTTCTTCCGTTGTGTCGTCCGATACTTTATTTACCGGAGCGGTTGTGTCGCCCGGTTGTTTCTTGAGCGCTTCGATTTCGGCTTTCAGACGGGCGATTTCATCTTTGTCAGCAGAATTTTCAGGGACAGGAGTTTCTTCGGTTTTCTCATCCTTTTTTTCTTCCGGTTCGGCAGTGTTTTTAGCAGCATCCAAAGCGGTGTTGATAGCCTGTAACTGTGCTTCGGTCAGTTCGGCTTTTCCGTTTTTAAGTTCAATACCTTTCACGTCGAGCAGGGTATTGATGTTTACAAGGTCTTTTTTCATGAAAACAGTGTTATTTTGATTGTTAAACAGCGATTTGAGAGCATTGATAAACTCTTTGAACATTCCGCTTTCGAGTAGTTGTTCTTTTTCCTCCTTATGTTCCGGTTCAATGAAATTAGGAACCGGCAGTCCGGCAGCATTCAACAAATTTAGAAAGTCGGTAGAACGGGTATCGGCAGGCTGAACAGAATTATCCTCGAAGATTTCGTCCACAAAGCCCCATTCTTTTGCTTCTGTTGCCGTCAGCCATTTCTCTTGTTTCATCAGATTGAGGATGTCTTTTACTTCTTTGCCGGATTTTTTTGCGTACATGTTGGCAAGAGTAAGTGTGATGGCAGAGTTACGGTCTTTTTCGGCAGTCATTTTTTGGATTGCTTCCGTAATCTGATCTTCGTTCATATATCCCCATTCGTTTACCCAAGAAAGGGCTTTGTGAATAAGGTACATGGAGTTTGTGTGCATTCGAACCTTTTTTGCTCCTAATGTAAAAACGGTAGCGGCCGAAGCATTCAGGGAAAAGAGTTCGCAAGTTACATTCCCATGTGCGGCGAATTGTGCGGCGATGTCAATGGCGTCATCTACATTTCCGCCGAGCGAATTGACGCGGCAACGGATTTCCTTTGCGTTAATTTCCTTGATGACATTCTTGATATATCGCTTGGATGAGAACCATGAGCCGATATAGCCGTCGATATCAATGTCGTATTTTGCCATAAAAATTACATAATGATTTAATTATGCAAGTGTACGGATATATTGAGGAAGATAAAAAGACTTTATATTAGTTACAAGTTTGCCTCGCCTTCGCTTCGGCGATTTTCAATTCTACGCCCTGCGGGCAGTTACGAGTTACGAGTAACTAAGGTATAAGTTATAAATTAGTAATAGTTACAGGGGGAATATTGTTTGTGTGGGTAATTTCGACGGCATACAGTATTTTTCCTGCCGGTGTTTCTTCGTTCAGGTAATTGACGGTTACAACAGGGTGGGGTTTCCGATCCATTCCGATGAGCTTGCGGTTCCCGATCATATCGGTTATTACAAAGCAACAATCGTTGGATATTATTTCGTTCTTGATGGCTTCCGACTCGGAACAGTCGGGTATGTTGAAAGTAATTTTGCTGGAGTATATAACTTCGCCGGTAGCTGCGCTTTCGCTGATTTCCATCCTACCCTGTCCGATAATGGGTAATTGTTTCAATTCATTCCAGACATTGGCAGTTTGCGAATTGTACAATCCACGACAAACTATAGCTGCTTGAGATGCCTCGCAGTACTCTACTGATTTTATTCCGGGTAATGTTTTATTGGCCATTTGTTTTCAGATTTTCATTATTTCGCAAATTTCGCAGATTTTTTTTTCGGGGGTCGAAGCCGAATGAAAAAATCGTTTTTAATTATGTTTAACATACTTTTTTCGTAGGCGGTAATATTTCTGCGAGATGGTGTTCCAGTTTGTTTCGGAATATTCAATTCCGTGCTTTTCCATCCATGCTTCGACAAGCGATGATATTTTTCCCGAAAAGTAGGTGTCTAAATTTCCTATCTCGTCGAGCATGTTGCGAACAAGAATTTGATGGAAACTTTCTTCCAATAATTTTTTTCCCGAAGTTGGGAGGTGATTATAAACGCGCGGATCCGCTTCCTTGAAGTAGGGAAGTAATACGGTCAGGTTGGCGCTTTCTTCCGGTTCCGGCGTTTCTCCTTCCGGCGATTTACGGATAAACTTGCGTAATATCCGCGATTCGGGCGAATCCTTGTCGAGATTCACAGGATCTCCATACAGGTTGGTTATGAAACTGGCCAGATAGGGTTTTACTTTGAGGTTAATGCAGGGTGATGATTCCATGAGCGAATTATTTACCGGCAAAGTAACGAAGAATAAATGAATCAAAAAATATGGCTGATAGTTACAGTATTTATCAAAAGAAAGAAAAGAAGCAAAAGAAAGAATAACTAAATACAGTGAGTGTATTATTACTATCTATATGATTTTTAATTAATGTGTATAAAGAGATAAATAGATGCCATTACAGTATTTATTTTCGGGAAAGAATTGAGGCTTCTCCCTCTCCGGCAGCTCGTTTCGAGCCGATGACAGTATTTTAATGCTATGGACGAAACAGTATTTACGTTACAGTATTTATTTTTGGTCAAGAATATAATCTATTACCCGCCGGTTGGCATCGTCTATTTTTCGCCGGTTGAATTGGATATACACATCCGTTACAGTATTTCCCTGCGAATGTCCAAGTGCGGCAGCAATAGTCTCTTTTGGTATTTCAAGTTCGGCGGCCAGTGTCGCCCAGCTGTGCCGCATGGCGTAGGTAGTAATTTTTGATATGCCCAGTTTTTCGGATATACCTGCAAGATGCTTGTTTATCTTGGTATTAAACGTCTTGTAGCTGGCATAATCTTCAGCAAATCTTAACAGGTATTCATCTCCCCTGTACTGCGATATTATTTCCATAGCTTCCGGCTCAAGTTTTATGGAGATTGGAGCATTGGTTTTTACCCGGTAGTATTCTATGCGGTCATCCGTTACGCCTTTCAGGAAGACAAGATTTTTTATATTGATACCTATCAGGAAGAAGATAAGTTTTGCTATATCTCTGCTGCGGTTCTCCAGCACATCGCCGGAGTATGCAAACAGTTTTTGCAGGTTTTCGGCAGATAGGGAACGTTTTAAGGTGGCTTCCTTTTTGATTTTAAATTTTCGGAATGGGTATAGAGATAGCGAAATAATATCTTCATTTATAGCTTGATTGTAAACGGCTCTAATATTCCTGAAATGTATTCCGCGCGCATTTGTTTTCAGTTTATCTTCCATCATTTTTCGCTCAAATGATTGCAGAAAGGAAAAGGTTATCTCTTCAAAGCTGACGTTACCCATTACAGTATTTAATTTGTTAAGCGTCGATTGATATATTTCTTTTGTTCTACCTATTTTTGTTTCGATGTATTTCTCGAAATACTGATTGAACGATGGTCTTTTGTTCAGAAATAATTCCTTGAATTTTGAAGCATCGCAAAAAGCTTCTTTCCGTTTTAAATTGAATTGTAGTTGTTCTGCCCGTTCCAGTTCGGATGACAGCATTTCGTTCATGCGTCGGTAACGCTTATCCTTTCCTGTAAAAAACAGTTCGGCATTGAACTCTTCCGGGTTTGCAAACATGCCGGTGGCAACATACACGGATTTATTGTTGTGATTGAATCGTAATTTAACCGGATGCCGGCCGGTTTTATTAGTTGTTCGGGTATCTAAAATAACAGATATATTCATACAATATTTTTGCAATAAGTTGTACGCAAATATACACGTTTATACTCATTTATATGTGCAATATTGTTGCGATTAACAGTATTTATAAATAATAAAAGCAAGCTACATTTGCAGTAACTCGCTTGTTTTCATTAATTTATAATCTGTCGGGATGACTGGATTCGAACCAGCGACCACACGCCCCCCAGACGTATTTTTATAATATTATTTTATTAATATTCAATTGATTATTATTATTGATATTTTTTATTGC
>JAITVS010000323.1 GCA_031285685.1 Tannerella sp. | reverse complement strand
TGAGGGTTTTGGTTGAGATTGACGAGAATCTGGACAAGCTGGAATTTGATTACAACGCGTCCCTTTTCAACATCACAATCAACAATCCGGGGAATACCCGGAAAAATGTTTTGAGCGATAAAAACGCGTGCCCCAAGGGCGAAAGCATAGACAAGACCGTCAAGGTCACCTGCCTGCGCGACTTTGCGGAATCGCAACTGATTAAAATATGGGCGTATCCGGTTGGAGTCGCAAACAAACGGGACGCCAAGCTTGCCGGAGCTATTTTGGTAAATAAAAACGACGCGCTGACAAGGAAACAGCTGAAATTTGTTTATGTAAAAGTAAAAACCGATATAGATGGCCCCGGAGGAGCAAACCCTGTAACCGGCGACGACGCAACTGTTCCCCATGAAAAAGCAAATCTGAAAAATGCGTTGTATCACTCTTTGGTTATTGCAGATATCGAAAACAGTCCGCAAACATTGGATTTGTCTTCCGATCCGGATTATCAGATAGGAGGACAATTTTTTATTTCAAACTTTATGTACCATGGATTAAATGAGGATGCCCCCAATTTTTTCCAAAACCTTAAAGCGCTCTTTCTAAATGATACGGACGCAAGTGGAAATCTGATTAATTCCCAATATAATTCCGGATATTTTTTCATATTCGCATTCGGCGCAGATGCTTATGACGGTATTGCAGGTCAAGTCGAAGATATAGGAACTAGGAACTTGATACTGTTTCCTCCTCGCAATGACAAAACCCTTGCCCACGAAAGCATGCATGGATTGGGTTTATATCATACTCACAGGGATTCAACTCCGATTACCGAACCGGAAATAAAATATATTTATCTCAACGCAAACATGTTGCCGCAATCACAGATAGCCGATGCGACGGATAATATAATGAGTTATGCAGGAAATTTAAGAAAAACAACCTGGCGCTGGCAATGGGATATAATTAAAAACAATATAAGGTAAAAACAGTTATGAATAGATATATATGTATAATATTAATTTTCAATACAATAATATGTTATCCTCAAAATGATAGTTTAAACTTTAAAAAAAATAACATGAAAAAATTTGATTTAAATGATTTCAAAGATTTGCCTCTGGCAAATTGGTGCTCACCAACAGATGACCATCGTGTTTATATGACAGATACGAAGAAAATAAGTGTAACAATTTCCCACAAGAGCGCAGATATTGTCGTGACGAGGGAAGATATGAATACCCCTTATGGTTCTATGGAAATATATGCTCTAAAAACGAAAATATTAATCAGGGAAGGAAAACAATTCTCCACCATGCCGGTTGGAATATGGACGGATTACGACGAGAATGGGAAATTGATAAAAGAGACAGATTATGACAGTCGTTTTCTATTTTCGGTTGATTCCTTAATAGTAAAAATGAAGAAAGAATACGATGTGGATATACTGGATAAAGAAAATACATGGGTACAAAGATATGCAGTTAATCAAGATCCCAATAAACCTGTTTATAGAGTTACAAGTAGATTATACCAATATAGTGAGAATTATAATATTTTTATAATAGAGGGCAATACAGGAGATTTAATATTTCGTGGCATTCAATATGCCGGCGATAAGAAAGGCTTATTGGAACAATATGACCTATATATGAAATCTTTAAATAAACAAGAGTAATGTTTGGAATTTGAAGTTTTTGAAGAATTTTTCTATAAATCACGAAAGCATGCATGGATTGGGTTTATATCATACTCACAGGGATTCAACTCCGATTACCGAACCGGAAATAAAATATATTTATCTTAATGCAAACAGGTTGCCTTTACATCGGAAAGCCGATGCAACAAATAATGTGATGAGCTATAATCCCAATGCCATCACGCTGTGGCAATGGCAAAAACAATTTATTAATCTTAAATAGTTATGAAGAAGAAGTTTATATTTTGCATGATGTTCGTGTTATCATGGAATGCGGTTGTTAGTCAGACCAAACCAAGTAGTAATAATAGTAATAATAAAAACAATATGGAAAAATTAAATTTAAATGAATTCACGGAAAATAATCCTAAAAATACTGCAGGAAAAATGATGACCAAAGGCGACACGATCAAGACATTGATAAAAGACGACAGGTATTTTGTCAAAGAACGGGTTAAGAACAGCGCGTTTTCTATGGTAAGGTCGTATGATACCTCTTCGCTGGCTATATGCACCGAAGTAATGCTGTTTTATGGTTTTTGTACAGGTATAGGAAAATCGTATGATGAAAAAGGAGATGTAATCGAAGAAGAAGACTACGATAAAGATTACCCTTTTTCCGTGGAAATGCTTATTGACAAGTGCAAAAAAGAGTATGGCATTGATTTATCTGTTGATATGGATGATTTTGATTACATGAGAGCAAAATATCTTTCTGATCCCAATGCATATAACCCATATAGTGATGGCTATAGATTTGTTCGTAGATATTTTTATATAGATAAGTACGTATATGATGTAGGGATTTCTTTGACTCCAGGTCCTATATGTGCTTTACGCCGAGCCATACTAATAGATGGAAGCACAGGAGAAGTCATATCAGATGAAACCGGCCCACCGGCGTATCCTCCCGGTCCCACTGGTGGGCCCAAGTAAAGACGGTAATAGACACCGGTTGGAACACGGAAGGATCGCAAAGCGAAAAATAGTAAATTTGTAAAAAATCCCAATTATAGCAATTGAACTTCTTCTGTACTATATCCGTCTTCTGCAAACCATCCTAAAATATCCGATGTTGAAATAATATTTAAAGCATCCGCAATGGCAGCCTCCAGCACTTCTTTGGTTC
>JAITVS010000320.1 GCA_031285685.1 Tannerella sp. | reverse complement strand
CTCTTGAAGATGGAACAGACAGTTTGTCCCGAAACGTCGGTACAAAATTACCACTCTACGCTGCGTAACATTCCAGCATTCTCATATCTCGAGACTTAAAACTTCATTTACAAATTAATTCACTCAGCGAAAGGTGACTGCCCCTAAATGCACTAATTCACTGCAGGAAACTTGTTTTATTACCGCCCTTTTCTTTCAATTTCAACTGTTCCCAGTTTTGCTCTACTTTCTTAGGAGTATCCGCACTGGTATCGCCAAAAACATGCGGATGACGATAGATCAATTTATCACAAAGAGCATTACAAACATCTTTTATGTCAAATGCTCCTTTTTCGGAACCTATCTTTGCATAGAAAACAACATGAAGCAACAAATCTCCAAGTTCTTTTTTAATATCCGTCTGATCATCGCGCATAAGTGCATCGCAAAGTTCATAAGTTTCTTCTATTGTATTTGCACGAAGACTTTCATTTGTCTGCTTTCTGTCCCACGGACATTTTTCGCGAAGCTCATCCATAATATCGAGCAATCGTCCGAAAGCCTTCATACTCTCTTCTTTTCCACTCATTTATTTGAATTTAAACGATATTTTGTTTTACCGTTCTCTAAGAATCCAAGATACTTTGGAATATTTTCATCATAAGCATACGATGGAGATAACGGGATCCCTTCATTATCCAGAATAACATAAAATGGCTGTGCGTTCGCACCGAATTTACTCCTCTGCAGATAACTCCACTTATCCCCGATAGTTTTCAGCGTCCGTTTTTTCCCGTTTTCTTCAATCTCTATAGGCTGAGGCAATTTTGTTTTATCGTCCACCATTAATGTGATCAGGATAAAATCATTATCGATCATTTGTTTTACACGGGCATCGGTCCATACGGCTGCTTCCATTTTACGACAATTCACACAACCGTAACCGGAAAAGTCGATCAAGACAGGCTTACCTACTTTCGCCGCATACTCCATCCCCATTTCATAATCATCATACTTCGCATGAACTTCTTCATTATACAAGTTGAAATCCTGTGTATATAACGGTGGTGCAAAAGCGCTGATTGCTTTCAGCGGCGCTCCCCACAAGCCCGGCACCATATAGATTGCAAAAGCAAACGATATAATGGACATAAACAAACGGGATACGGATACATATTTCAATTCCGAATCATGCTTAAAGCGGATCTTCCCGAGAAGATAAAATCCCAGTAATACAAATATGACAATCCAAAGCACAATAAAAACTTCGCGGTCAAGTATACCCCATCCGTAGGCCAGATCGGCCACCGACAAAAACTTAAATGCGAGAGCCAGCTCCAAAAAACCAAGAACAACTTTCACCGAGTTCAGCCATCCTCCGGATTTGGGCATATTCTGAAGCATATTCGGAAATATGGCGAATAAAGCAAAGGGTATGGCCAAAGCAAGAGAAAAACCAAACATGCCGATCGCCGGACCGATCGTATTTCCCTGAGAAGCAGCTTCAACAAGTAATGTTCCGATAATCGGGCCTGTACAGGAAAATGATACCAATACAAGAGTAAAAGCCATAAAGAAAATACTCAGTAATCCTGTAGTCGTATCGGCTTTACTATCTATTTTCGTTGTCCATGATGCCGGCAGAACAAGCTCGAATGCCCCGAAAAACGACATGGCAAAAACAACAAGCAATAAGAAAAATACAATATTGAAAATTGCATTCGTCGATAAATTATTAAGCGCACTGGCGCCAAAAATACCTGTGATAAGCAAGCCCATTGCAAGGTAAATAACAATGATGGAGAGACCATAAAGCAGTGCGTCGCTTATGGCCTTCTTCCTGCTTTTGGTTCGTTTCAGGAAAAAACTTACAGTCATCGGAATCATCGGCCATACACAGGGAGTCAGCAACGCGATCAAACCTCCCAGAAATCCGGCAATAAAAATATACAGGTAGGAACGATCCGTTACCGAGGTTGTTTCATCCCCCATCGCTTTAAGTTGATCTATAACGGGAGTCCACCAAGAAACACTTTCCTTTTTAGCAATATTTGACCGGATAAGATCATCAGATATAACCTTTCCTTCACTTCCGGAAAATTGTCCTGTCAAACCGGCGTTGGCATTTACCCTATCTGCTGTATCCACAGCAATGCTATCGGCAATATCCTCGCCATCCAAAGAGTCAGTCGACACAGTGCTGTCGTTTTCTCCGTCCGGAATATTTTTTATGTCCTTGCTTCCAAAAGAAAAGGGTACCCGTTCCGGCGGAAGACATGTTTCATCATTGCACACCATATACTCAACCTCACCGGACACCTTGAATCGTTTAAAATCAGTCACTTTTATTTTTTGGGTAAAAGATACCGTATTCGAATACGTGCGGATATTCATATTAAAATCCTTGTCGAATACTTCTACCGGCTTAACCGATGCGACCGGCTTATCAACAAGTTCCGCACCCTGCAATACTTCAAATGAAATGGATGTTGATACCGGCCCTCCTTCAGGCAGGTTCATATCATACATATGCCATCCTTTTTCAATATTCGCTTTTAAAACGATTTCTTTTTCCGCCGAAGGAAGATCTTTAAACTCAAACACCCACTTTACCGGATCGAAAATCTGAGCATGAATACCCACAACAGACAAAAACAGGCAAAGCAGAAACAAAATTTTTCTCATAAAACTAAATTAATTTCTTGTTCTATTATAATATTATGTATCTGAACAACAATCATACCAGAATACACTCATCCAAAAAATCAGAAATTAACACTGAATCCGGCCATTGCCGAAAACGGTTGTAACGGGTAACCGTAGTATAATTCCTGTTTTTGAAATAACAGATTATTAAATTGTGCATAGATACCGAACATATCATTAAATTTCCACGATGTGCGCAAACGCAGATCATTAATTGTTTTCATTTTCACATTTCCATCAAGACTGAGATTAGCATATATACCTGACATCATACTATAATCAAGACTCACTGTCAACGGTTTGACCGGACGGACATTGATACC
Organism: Tannerella sp.; assembly: GCA_031285685.1. Lineage (GTDB taxonomy): Bacteria > Bacteroidota > Bacteroidia > Bacteroidales > Tannerellaceae > Tannerella. Next base: position 6,007 of record JAITVS010000320.1, on the reverse strand, counting down.
GGCATTTGCTTCAAAAGAAGGTTTTCCGTAAGCTTCCAGGTCACTATCCTTATCCAAATCATTGACTGCATAAGAATTCTTCCACGTATCCAGATATTTCAGGTTATAATAATTGTAAACTCCTTTCAAATAAAAATCAACAATATGCTTATAATCATATTTCAATGTAGCACCAACCTGAATACGTTGTGTCGTTGGCTGAAAAGCCATGCTAACATTATTAAATCCATTGTCCACCCAATTATAAGAAGAAGGATTAAAAAGAACATCTGATTCCGTATACTTATATCCGGCAAATATATCAAACCAAAGACCTGCCGCCGCACTACTACGTACTCCCAGTTTCAAATCGGCCCAGGTTTTTGATGCGTCAGCTGTAAATACGGGATTAATATAACGGTTTGTGCGCGATAATTCCGCCATCGAATTAGACTCTATACCCCCTCCCAGTTTTGCATAAAAGACACTCCAACTGGCAATCGGAACATCAAAAGTGATATTCGGTGAAACAAATACATCTGTTTCACTGTTTTGTGAAACAAGCATTAAATTCAGTCCCAGTAATAATTTCCAGGTATCGCTTTCCATGCGATAATAAGGACTGAGAGTCACATTAAAATGCGTATCAAAAGCAGAACTATCTACAACAGTATTGCTTACCGGAGAAGGTTCGGTATAACTCAGTATATTTGCTTTCACATCAACACCGAAACACTGCCCGTTATTCACAGGAGAACTTAAACCGAAATTTATGCCAATATGATTCTCAGTCATTCCGTCAAGTTCTTTACTTAACGAATATTTCTGATTGAAATTCGTATAATCAATTCCGACATGATAGCCTAATGAAGCAGTATTGTTAGACACGACACCACCATAAACATTGATAAGACGATCTCCCTGATTTGTTATGGAATCATTTCTCAGGTCGGCATCACGTAAACCGATATCGGTCGGCATACCATAATAATTAAACGCCGAATATCCGAACTTGCCACCTAATTTAAGCGTTGCTTTATCGAAACGATGCGTAAAATCAAGTCCGCCGAGATTATCGTTAAACTTTGCCTTCCGTTTCTCTATGGCTTCATCTTCAAATTTAACCTTTCCGTTTGTCGAACGATGCGAGAAATACACACTTAAAAGATCACGCTCCGTATTAAGCAAATGATAACCGAAATCACCCATCATATTCATCAGCATACCACCACCAAAATGAAGGTAGCCATTACGCTTTTGATGCTCAACCTCTGTCATCAGCTTCCCCGGCGGAAGCACATACATTTCCTTATCCGGCAACATCGGCACCGCATAGTCCGAATAGGTGATAGGACGTTTTGAAATATTCATTTCACGAACAACCGGCAGAGTGTTAACTTTAGCCGCATCCTGTACGATCGGATCATATTCGCGTTCCAACGTCATTTCACGATTAAGATTTTGTTGTCGTTCTCTTTTTTCTCTTTCCGCCTCTTCATTCTTTTTATCAGATTCCTGTGCCAAACCGGACAAACTGATTCCCGACAGAAGAGCCGACATCATCACCACTTGTATCTTACGCATTACCATGGCTTATTTATTTTTTAATTTTTCCAATCTGTTTTCTATCATACGGTCTATATCTTCACTTTTTCCGCCGTAATTTCTTTTCAACGAAGTAAGATATTGACGTGCCTGAAACTCATCTCCTTTATCCAGATAAATATCCGCAAGAAGGATAAATCCCCGGGCTAACCAATACTGATGAGGAGTACCGTTTTCGATAAAATTAAGAAGTTCTTTTTCAGCGCGTGCTACATCTTTACTATTATAATACAATTGCGCAAGCTGATATTTAGCTTCTGCACCATATTCCGTACGGGTATCCTTACTCAAGGCCGAAAAATCATCTGTCGCTTTAGCTGTCTCCCCTAATTTGAGATGCGACTTGGCACGCAAATAACGCGCCTCTGCCTCAATTTCCGGAGAGAGATTGACCTCTTTCAACAGTTCATTTGCAGCTTTCAAAGCCTCCGATTCATTTCCTGTATATTGAGCGCATCGCATGATCCCAAGTTTTGCCGCTTCGCGATTTTCACGCAATTCTGCAACATCCTGTAATTCCCTGAACGTTTTTATTGCGGCATCATAATCTTTCTCCAGATATTCGATTTCCGACTTACGCGCCAGGGATTCTTCACGGAATTTACTATCGCCGCTATTCAAAACAAGAGTAAACAATTGTTTTGCTTCCGGGTAATTTTTCTTGTCAAATGCAATCTTGGCAAGATAATAATTTGCATTGGAGCTAAATGCTCCGGCGGGATATGACCTCAGATAATTCATCATACTATTCTTGGCGCCTTCAAAATCACCCCGTGTAAATAATCTTTCCGCTGCAAGATAAGTCAGCGAGTCCTGTTCACTCACCTCCACATGCATACTACCTCCGAGAGAATTCACATAAGAGGCATAGGAGCTGATATCATTCTTATCAATATACACAGACTTTAGATCCTGCACGGCAACTTTAGCTTCTTCACTTCCCGGATACTCGTTGATCACACGTTTATACGCCTCAATAGAACGTTCCAGCTGATTATCGTTATAATAGAGCAATCCCAGCTGTACACCTGCTTTTGGAGCCAGACTGCTTTGCGGATACTGATCCATCAGCATTTTAAATGAAGCAGCAGCTTCGCTGTATTTCTCAAGTAAGACATACGATCTTCCACGTTCAAAAAGAGCATCATCAACATATTGCGATGACGGAAATTCGTTTATAACACGATCCATCATGTTTATCTTTCCTTTATAATCCCTCTGCAGTCCAAGTACAAACCCTTTCTGATACAGGGCATAATCGGCCAGTGAAGGTTGTAAAGAAACCGCACGCGAATAATTGGTCTCAGCTTCGGCAAACTGACGGGCATAAAACAAACAATCACCGATACGATTAAAAGTATCCGCAAACGAGTTCAACCTCTGATTCTTCTCCAGTGTCACATAACGACGGAATGAAACCAGTGCACGCTCAAAATCCTGACGTTTGAAATAGCAATAGCCAAGATTGTAATAAACAAGGGAATACGCATCAGAAGTAGTATGTCTTGACGCATTCTGATATGCTTCAAAATCAGAAATGGCATTCGTATATCTGCCGAGACGATAATAAGATTCTCCTCTCCAGAAATATGCATTTGCACGGGCATCGCCATCATAATTACCCAACGTTATCGCCTGATCAAAAAAATGAATAGCCTCTTCCATATCCGCATTCATGAATGCCTGATTGCCAAGCTGAAACAGAACATTTTGTTTTGCTTCCAGGATTTTTAAGCTCGGCCTGCGGATCTTTTCTATCGATTCCAGTGCCGCTTCGTAATTTTTGGATGTAAGATAAACTTCTACAAGGTAATCGTTCACCTTATCAGAATATTCCGAATCAGGAAAATCATTCAAAAACCGCTCAAAGACCTTTACCGATTCCCCAAATCCGGTAAACGAAGTTTCGTGTATCAGAAGCGCATAATTATATAACGCTGTTTCCTGTATCTTCTCATTGAATGTCAAAGAGCCCGCATACTCAAACGCCATGCGTGCGTTACTTTTATCATTAAGCTGCAAATAACTCTGCCCCAGGTACAAACTTGCACTCTGAGTTATTTCATCATCAGCAGCAATCGTCTGCGAAAGAGCATCAATCGCTTTCTCGTAATGACCGCGATTATATTCACATATACCTAAAATATAAAGTTCACCACGTGCCGGACTTTCCACGGAAGCTACATATCGCCTTAACATAGATATCGCTTTATCCTGATTGCCAAGTTGATAGTATGAGTTTCCCGCAATACGATACAATTCCGTATTATTACTGCTTTCAGGATACATCCGAAGCAGGCGCTCTGTGAGCTTAACCACTTCATCATGATTATCTTCGATATAATTGATCTGAGCGATGTAATAATTCGCCTGTTCCCCGTATTCAGGATCTTTTCTCAGGCGGTTAAATTCACGCATCGCTTCGTCATACTTTCCGGTAGCATAATCTATATATGCAATATAATAGATAGAAGCCTGTGAAAATTTGCCATCATATGCCCTCACATGGACAAAATTATTCCGCGCCGCCCCAAAATCATCATTCTGCATCTGAGAATAAGCCAACCGATAAAAGAGCGCCTCTTGCTGCTCGTAACTCAATGCATTAACGCGGGCATCCGCAAGCCAACCCGCAGCAGTGATATATTCTTCACGTTCAAAATAACATGTTCCGATCAACAAGCATGCCTCATCGCCATGACGGGAATCCGGGTATTTCTTAAGATATGCTTCAAGTATTTCCGCCGCATTTCTCTTTCCCTGCTCAAATGCGATATAAGCCAGCATATAATCTGCTTCCTGAATCAGATCATGATTGGTTGCCACTTTTTTATAGGCTTCGAGTTTATCCGTACATCCGGCATAATTCTTCAACTCAAAGAAATCTTTTCCTTCCGAAAATAGTCTGTCTGCCGTATCAAATTGGAAGGAGCGTTGTCCGCTTATCGTGAAGCTCACAGCAACAAGACATAGCGGAATAATGATTTTTTTATTTGTCATCATACTGTTTATTCATATCTTGCGCAAAGATAATGTAAGCCGGGAGAAGTGCAAAATGAAAATTCACTTTATTTTGTATTTCCGAGGCGATGTTATCTTCAACTTTGGTTAAAGATAATGTAAGCCGGGAGAAGTACAAAATAAAAATATTTATTTCTGTTACTCAAAACATAACGACTTTCAACCTGTATTAAAGACAAAAAGGATATCCATTTTGAATATCCTTTTTGTCTCTAATACGCAGATTCAGGCAGAATCAAACTTCCTTCACTTCCCAACCCAATGCGCTTGCACCAAGGACGGCTGCGTCACTTTCTTTTAATTCTGATACAAGAAGCTTTGTTTTCCCCTGGAATACCTTAAGCATATTATCTTCCATAGCACGTTTTACCGGATTCAGAATCATGTCACCGGCTTTGGTCAAACCGCCGAAAAGAATAATTGCCTCAGGGCTTGAAAATGCAACAAAATTGGCCAGTGCTTCACCAAGAATATTTCCGGTATACTCAAATATTTCCTGCGCAAGCTTATCTCCTTTGACAGCAGCGTCATAAACATCCCTTGAGGTTATATCTTCCGGTTTGACATCACGTAAAACACTCTTATCCGTACGGTTCATCAGTATTTCTCGTGCAGTACGCGCAACACCTGTCGCGGAAGCATATGTTTCAAGACATCCTTTACGGCCGCATCCACACATCCGCCCGTCCTGACGAACGATCACATGTCCCAGTTCACCGGCAAACCCATCATGACCGTACACCAATGTGCCGCCGATAACAATACCACTACCGACACCTGTTCCAAGCGTAATTTCTATAAAATCTTTCATTCCGCGCGCGGCGCCATAAGTCATTTCTCCGATAGCTGCAGCATTTGCATCATTGGTAAGGGCTACCGGAATATTATATATCTTTTCGCTGATGAGTTGCGCTAATGGAATCGTTCCTTTCCACGGCAAATTTGGAGCAAACTCTATACATCCGTTAAAATAATTACCGTTAGGCGCACCTACACCGATCCCTCTGATATTGCCCGGGCCACCGGCTTTTTCAATGACCTCTTTAAGGCCTTCGGCAAGAACTGATACATAATCATTTACATCTTCATAAATGCCGGTTTTTATCGAACCGTTGTACAATATTGTTCCTCTCGCATCCACTACACCGAAAACGGTGTTGGTACCACCTATATCGATACCAATTACATAAGGTTTCTCCATTCTGATCTATTTTAATTTCATTAAACAATAAACAATGAGTTATGCGAGCAAATATAAGTATTTTTTATCATTCGCAACCAATCTTTAAAGTGAAATATTTTCACAACCCTTTTTTCAAAAAAATACTCCGGAATAAACATATTCCGGAGTTTTTTATTGCTGTATAGAGAGAGCGCTGATTTCTTGTCGTCAGCTGTCGTG
>JAITVS010000365.1 GCA_031285685.1 Tannerella sp. | reverse complement strand
TACCGATTCGATTAAATTAAGAAAGGATTTTATAAAGAAATTCCCCGAATTACTCTCTCAAGCCCGTGAGTGCGGTTCGCTGGAAGATTTTAAGGAATCATTGAAAAAGTATATCCTGTCCTCATGCGGAAGTCTTAAAGTAAAAAACAGACTGTTGTCTTTTATTGAATTTGACGGCCTGGTTGTTGATGAACTGTCTACGGGAGAGCAACTGCCAATCCAAACGATACGTTACCTGTGGGAATTTCTGAGCGGTAAATTGAAGGAAGACGTTTCTCCCGATACATGGGCTGATTTATACCATCAGTTTTTGTTTCTTGAAAAAGAACCCGAATTCGTAAGGGATCAATCCCGGATAAAAAAACAAATGAACCGCTGGCCGACCGGGCTGGATGAGGATGTACACGAGATGCGGAAAGCGAATAAAAGCCGGATCATTAAAAGCCTGATCCGTCGGATCGACCGGCACCACTCTCCCTTTTCCCGTTATTACTTTCCGGAAGAATATACCTGTGAAGATAAATATCAGATCGTTGAAGAATGGTGGAAGTCGAGCCGCTTCCATCTGGCAATGGCTATCAAAAGCCCTACGGAACTGAATGCTTTCCTTGGGAATACGCTTTCCGCCCAAACCTTGCAATTGCTGATGAAGGCAAAGAAGAAGGGAATGCCTTTTTTTGTAACGCCTTATTACCTTTCCCTGTTGGACACCGAAGGAAAAGGATACGATGACCGTTCGATCCGTTCTTATATCCTCTATTCTCAGGAATTAGTCGAGACTTATGGCGATATAAAAGCCTGGGAAAAGGAAGACGCCGTTGTTGCCGACGAGCCGAACGCTGCCGGATGGTTATTACCTGACGGAAAAAACATCCATCGCCGGTATCCCGATGTAGCCATTCTGATTCCTGATTCCATGGGGCGTGCCTGCGGAGGGCTTTGCGCTTCCTGCCAAAGGATGTACGATTTCCAGAGCGAACGGCTAAACTTCGACTTTGAATCGTTGAAACCGAAAGAGACCTGGGACAGGAAGCTGCTCCGCCTGATGACTTATTTTGAAAAAGATTCGCAGTTAAGGGATATTCTGATTACCGGAGGGGATGCGTTGATGAGCCAGAATGCTACTCTGCGGAAGATATTGGATGCCGTCTATAAAATGGCTGCCCGCAAAAGGAAAGCAAACGAGAATCGTCCGGATGGAGAAAAATACGCCGAACTGCAAAGAGTCCGTTTAGGATCACGTCTGCCGGTTTACCTTCCCATGCGCATCACGGATGAATTGACCGGCATTTTACGGGAATTTAAAGCGAAAGCATCCCGGATAGGAATCTCTCAATTCTACATACAAACTCATTTTCAGACTCCACTGGAAGTTACGCCGGAAGCAAAGAGCGCAATAGAAGCGATTCAATCGGCCGGTTGGACAATTACAAATCAGCTGGTGTTCACTGTCGCCGCTTCCCGCAGAGGGCATACGGCCAAGTTGCGGCAAACGTTGAATGCGCTGGGAGTGGTTTGTTATTATACTTTTTCAGTAAAAGGGTTTCGTGAAAATTATGCGGTTTTTGCTCCGAACAGCCGTTCTTTGCAGGAAGAGGAAGAAGAGAAGGTTTATGGTTTTATACCTGAAAATAAGCGATTGGAGTTGGACGGCATAATCCGGACGAAACAGCCTTTGAGTAAAAACCTGCTTCGTTTCCTTAAAGATAATCATTTGCTTTTTGCGGCAACCGACCGGAATGTACTGAATTTACCGGGAATAGGGAAAAGCATGACCTTCCAGACTGCAGGAATCACGGCAGAGGGTAAACGTATTTTATGTTTCGACCATGATGTCGGCCGGCGTCACAGCCCGATTATAAATAAAATAGGTAAAGTTTTTATTGTTGAGAATAAATCGATAGCCGCCTATCTGCGCCAACTGGAAGAAATGGGTGAGGATGCAGGTGAATATCTGTCTATCTGGAATTATTGCGAAGGAAGAACAGAACCGCGGTTCAGCCTTTACGAATATCCGGATTATCCTTTTGTTGTGACGGATAAAATGACGAATTTACAGATTTACATACATGTAATATGATTCAAAACGAACGTAAGATCAGAAAAGAACTGGTAATGGATGCCGCCCGCTGTATGGCAAGGGCGGCGCGTACGGCCCCGAAGGGTAAAGGAATGGACGCGATAGAAATCGGTATAGTAACAGATGAAGACATCGAACGGTTGTCCGCAGAGATGATTCGGATAAGTGAAGAAACCGGTTTGAAATTCCTGTTGCGCGATGCGGATAATCTGAAGAATGCAGATGCCGTATTAATTGCAGGCACAACCCGGAAAGAGCATGGATTGAATTGCGCTCATTGCGGCTTTCCAACCTGCGAGGAGAAACCGGACACCGTGCTTTGCGCCCTTAATGTTGTCGATGTGGGTATTGCAATTGGTTCCGCTTGCAGTGTGGCGGCTGATATGCGTGTAGATACCAGGGTTATGTTCAGCGCCGGACTGGCTGCTCAACGCCTGAAGATGTTAGGTGAAAGCCAGTGCGTAATGGCTATTCCGGTTAGCGCGACGAGTAAAAATCCGTTTTTCGACCGTAAGCCGAAGGAATGACAGCTGTTAGGACTCGATTAGCCTGTTAATTTCTTCGATGTAATTGAGGATTTCCTCCCTTCCTTCCTTCTTTTCGGAAGAAGAAACGAAGACCGGAGGGAGGTTTTCCCATGTCTCTGATAATATTTCCCGGTATATCCGCATATTCTCTTCTAATTTGCTTTTGCTTATTTTATCGATTTTGGTAAAGATAATGGCAAAAGGAATCTCGTTCTCTCCGAGCCATTCCATAAATTCAAGGTCTATTTTTTGAGGTTCATGGCGACTGTCTAGCAGCACAAAGAGATTTGTCATTTTAAATCGCTTCAGAATATAATCCTCTATGATGCGCCGGATATTTTCACGGCCCTGTTTTCCCCTTTGAGCGTAACCATAACCCGGAAGGTCTACCAAATACCATTCCCCGTTTATGATGAAATGGTTGATCAGTTGTGTCTTTCCCGGTTTTTGCGAAGTCATCGCCAAACCTTTCCGGTTGGTGAGCATATTGATAAGCGAAGATTTTCCTACATTGCTTCTTCCTATGAAAGCATACTCCGGATTATTTCCCTGCGGACATTTATCCACATCTGTATTGCTAATAACAAATTCAGCGCTTTTTATTTCCATGTTGTTTTTAGTCCCTTTGTTTGTAATATCTTCTATTTCGTGATGCAAAGGTAGTTGTTATTGCGTGAACGGGAAGTTTTTTAGCAGGGAAAGCTATCCCTTTCCTTTACGAATGATTGATGCTTTTTCCCGAACTGGCCCATAAGCCGGTAAAGGTAATAAATCCGTTGAGCATCAGCATTTCATAGCTGAATACGTATCCGGTGTGAAGTTTTACCAGGTAATCCGTCAGAAAGCAAATCAACGGAGAAGCAATGCAAATGTAAGGAATATATCGGCTGCGCGGCTTTTTTTTCGTGAAAAGCCCGAAGACAAACAGTCCCAATAAGGGGCCATACGTATATGACGCGATCATGTAAATGGCATCGATCACACTCCGGTTGTTAAGCGCTTTGAACAGAATGATGATCACGGCAAAAAGGATCGAAATCATCAAATGTACCTTCAACCGCGTCTTTCTCGCTTTCTGTTCCTCTTCCTTTTCAACTCCAAGTATGTCCACGCAAAAGGAAGTAGTCAAAGCAGTCAAGGCAGAATCCGCACTGCTGAATGCGGCGGCGATAATACCTACACTGAAG
>JAITVS010000363.1 GCA_031285685.1 Tannerella sp. | reverse complement strand
AGATTTGCGAGGCGACACGGGGACTAAGGCTTACTCCGCCGGCAACAAGGATTTCAACGATGCCGTCACCATCTATATCTCCGGCAATCGGTATCTGATAGGTACTAAGAGTCTGGAGCGTCGTTCTCTTTGGGGCTATTCCCCATTCGCGTGCGGGGGGATTTATGAAACAGTCTGCACTACTTATATTATCAGGCAGTTCAGAGTCACTCAAAAATCCCTGATGATAGGTTTTGTTAGTATGGCTGGTTAACGTTCCACCGCTTGTTACAGCTGCCGTATTGATGATATGTCCCGAGAAACGGAATGTTTTTTCCGCCTGGAAACTCACATTGGCGGAACCATTTAGCGGAATAGTCAAACTCCATGTGATTATTCGAGTCGATGCATTGTATGTTCCTCCGGCGGTGATACTTCCCATAATCAGATCTAATCCGGCCGGAAGCGTATCGATTACCATCACTGTTGTACTTGTTTCAGAAGCATTCACTGCATTGATCGTATAGGTAATCACATCCCCTAATGTGATATTAACCGGCGAAGTCGCTGTGCCATTGCCGGATGTGCCGTTGACAGCGGCGTCTTTCTCGCTGTTGAATCCGAGAAGGATAGAGGCTCCGGCTGTAATACCGCTATATTCTACGACATAAGTTTCGACAGTCGTATTATTGTGTTTGAAATCATTCCATTTTCCGGATCCGTAGAAATGAGCGCAGGTTTCCTCCACCGGGTTTCCGCTTTCGTAAGCATTCGCACTATTCGGTTCATTACCATTCCAGTTTGTGTAGTTGTATTTTAGCGTTACGGATGTATTTTCCGCCTCTGTGGATATTCTTCTTCTGTAAAAAACACTTTGTGTCGGATCTTTTCCGTTATCTTCCCATTCCGGCCCGGATGCCCAGTACCAATAATCAAGCAGGTTGACAGCCGGTATAGAAAGAGGATTTTCAACATTCTCCAATTTACCGGTTATGGCATTCAGGTAAGGTGTGATATTCAGTCGGGTACCTCCCATCCAGGAGTTTTTACTGATCAACGTTTTTATAAACTCGTCTTCTTCATACGATGTTACCGTAACTAAATATCCGTTGTGTCCTAAAAATTGTGCATCTAAAGAATTGTTATAAGCTTCGACCCATGTTAATCCGCTTCCATTGTTGATATATTCATACCAGTTGTCCGTATCTGCCGAATAGAAAACGGAACGGCCGGCGTCGACCGCGCTTTCGCTGATCAGGAACATCACACCGTGCCCTTTTTTTGCAGCATCGACTTCTGTTTTTACGTTCCTGAGAAATGATTGCATATCCGCCGGACTTGCTCCTGCCGCGATGTCAATTACCCGGACATGGTTTGTTGAGATGGAGTTGAGCGACCACCCGGAAAGGAGTGTGGGTAATGTAACTTTGTCGTTCGAATTGACTGCACGCGTGAACATGATACGGATAACGTATCCCTTGTCTGCTGGATCTCCGGTGACTGTCAAATCCGGAAATGTGTAATAATTACTTATTTTGACGCTTTTGCCCAGGTCTACAGAAATTGTCGCCTGCAAGAAGGAGGTCACACAAAATAATGAAACGAACAGCAGAAGCAGCCTCTTTTTTATATCCAAGTTGTTCCCATGCGCTCGGTTGATACATTTTCCTGATTCCGGAATTCCCATCTTTCTGTATATTTCTGAATTTACATTTTTTAAAAATAATGATTTAAACGTATTCATATTGTCTTGAAATTTAACTAAATCATATCTATATGTGTGAAAAACTGCATATATAACAGGAGAAAAAGGGAAATGTGTTTCGAAAAGTTAAATGATATACGTTTTTTATCCACCATTTTTTTATCTACGCAACAAAAGTATTAATTTTTTATCGAATAATAAGTTAAAGTTATTTAATAAAATCCGTTGTTTGCTAAATAAATATGTCGTGATTTTATCTAAATGCCAATAAATGAAATGTATTGCATGTTTATGTTATTAATAAAAAGCGGATGATTTTTGACTTTTTTTGTACCTTTGTTTTCCGGATTTTAATCGCAGGTAAGATTTTATTCAATTATAAAAGCGATTTTGTGTGACCTTTATGTTTAATATATAAACTATTATATCGTATGAAAATCAAAACGTTTGTTGTACTGTTTGCTTTATCATTATATGCTATTGGTGCATATTCACAATCGGCTAAGATATATCATAAGGGCTGGATTGATTTTAATAAGAATGGGGTGAAAGATATTTATGAAGATCCGTCCGAACCGATCGAAAAGAGGGTAAAAGATCTTTTGTCGCAGATGACGATAGAAGAAAAGTCGTGTCAGTTAGCTACTGTTTATGGTTTCGGACGTGTTCTGAAAGATTCTCTGCCTGTTCCGGAGTGGAAAAATGAAATATGGAAAGACGGGATTGCTAATATAGATGAACAATTAAATGGGGTAGGGTCCGGTCGCAGGCGCGCCTATCATCTTATTTATCCGTACAGGAATCATGTCGAAGCAAAAAATAAAATACAAAAATGGTTTATTGAAGAGACACGTTTGGGTATTCCTGTTGACTTTACCAATGAGGGTATTCACGGATTGAATCATACAAAAGCAACCCCATTACCTGCTCCTGTAGCAATAGGTAGTACATGGAACCGCTCACTGGTCCGTCAGGCCGGAGAGATTGTAGGAAAAGAAGCGAAGGCGCTGGGGTATACGAATGTATATGCTCCGATTCTGGATGTAGTACGTGACCCGCGATGGGGACGAACTTTGGAATGTTACGGTGAAGAACCGTACCTGATTGCTGAAATGGGAATTAATATGGTCGAAGGGATACAATCTCATGGAATAGCCTCTACATTAAAGCACTTTGCAGTATACAGCATACCGAAAGGCGGACGTGACGGCGCTTGTCGTACTGACCCGCATGTGACTCCGAGAGAAATGCATGAAATCCATCTGTATCCGTTTAAAAGAGTCATTAAGGAGGCCCGTCCGATGGGAGTGATGAGCAGCTACAATGATTGGAACGGTGAGCCTGTAACTGCAAGTACTTATTTTCTGACTCAGTTACTACGTCAGGAGTACGGTTTTGACGGGTATGTCGTAAGTGACAGTGAAGCGGTTGAATTTGTCTATACCAAACATCAGACTGCAGAAACGTATGATGACGCGGTGCGTCAGGTGTTGGAAGCAGGATTGAACGTGAGAACAAACTTTACCCCTGCAGAAGATTTTATAATACCGGTTCGCCGGTTGATAGCAGAAAACAAGATATCCATGGACGTCATAAACGAGAGGGTTGCCGAGGTTTTACGGGTGAAATTCAGACTGGGGTTGTTTGATACTCCCTATGTTGCCGAACCTCAAAAAGCAGATAAGATTGTCGGCATGGATAAGCATTTTGATTTTGTAAAGGATATACAGCGGCAGTCTCTTGTTTTGCTGAAAAACGACGGCGGACTTTTACCGCTGAATAAAGAAAAATTGAAGAAAGTTTTTGTTACAGGTCCTTTGGCTGATGAAAGTAATTTTATGATAAGTCGGTACGGACCGAACGAATTACCGACTGTAACCGTATTGCAGGGATTGAGACATTATCTTGACGGTAAAGTGGAGGTGGATTATCTCCAGGGATGTAAAATTATTGATGAAAACTGGCCGGACAGTGAGATTGTGCCGACTCCGTTAAACGAAGAGGAAAAACAATCCATACAGATGGCTGTTGACAAAGCCAGCGGGTCGGATGTGATCATTGCAGTTCTCGGGGAAGATGAATACCGGACAGGAGAAAGTCGTTCGAGGACATCATTGGATCTTCCCGGCAGACAGCAACAATTGCTGGAAGCGCTTTATAGTACGGGGAAGCCTGTTGTACTGGTACTTATAAACGGGCAACCCCTTACAATAAACTGGGCGGCGAGAAATATTCCCGCGATTATGGAAACGTGGTTTCCGAGTTGCGAAGGTGGTAATGTAATTGCAGAAACTCTTTTCGGCGACTATAATCCGGGGGGTAAGTTAACGGTTACTTTCCCGAAAAGCGTGGGTCAGATCGAATATAACTTCCCGTTTAAAAAAGGTTCGCATGGCGGACAACATCAGAAAGGCCCTAACGGCTCCGGAAATACGAGGGTGGTAGGTGCGCTTTATCCGTTCGGGCATGGCTTGAGTTATACAACTTTCGGTTATGAAAATCTGCATATTGATGTGCCGGAAAGCGGTACACAAGGTGAAATAAAAGTCTCTGCAGATGTAACCAATCAGGGAAATCTCAAAGGTGACGAGGTTGTGCAGTTGTATGTCAGGGATCTGGTTAGTTCCGTCGTTACCTACGATTCCCGGCTGAGGGGCTTTGAGCGTGTCTCTTTGGAGCCCGGAGAAACGAAAAAGATATCTTTTATACTGAAGCCCTCCGATCTGCAGATTTTAGATAAGAATTTGAACTGGACGGTTGAACCGGGAGAATTCGAAGTTCTGATAGGCAGCAGTTCCGAAGATATCAGGCTAAATGGGACATTTCTTATATCTGACTAATGCTTCGATGTAATAATAATCCGCATAATTAATAGATGCATCGATTTCGGATTTATTGGGCCAGTGTCCGGTAGAGTGGAGCAAAAATGCGGGATTTGCCTCGCGGCTCTGGTATTTGTCGGTAGATAATTCTTCGATCATATTTATTGCCGCTTTTTTGTATGTAATGGCTTTTTCCGGATTGTCTTCGAGTCCGGAAAGCTCCAGCAGGGCTGATGCGACGATTGCGGCAGCAGAGGCGTCTTTCGGTTCATTGGGGATGTTCGGAGCGTCGAAATCCCAGTATGGAACATTTTCTCCTTCAGGTAAACGGTCAAGGTACAGATCGGTAACTTTTTCAGCAAAACGAAGGAACTTTTTGTCTTTTGTTTCGCGATAAACGACTGTATAACCATAGATTGCCCAAGCTTGTCCACGGGCCCAGAGTGTACTATCCGCATAACCCTGATGTGTTACTCCTTTCAGGAAAATCCCTGTGATCGTATCATAAACAGCGACATGATAATTACCTCCGTCTTCCCGGAAATGGTATTTCATTGTTGTTTCGGCATGTTTTGTCGCTATGTCGTATAGTTCGGAACCACCTCCGTTTTTTGCCGCCCAATATAGCATTTCAAGGTTGATCATGTTGTCCATTATTGTATTATGGGGCCAGTTATTCGGTTCGATTTCGCGTGGCCATGAAAGAATTGTACCGACTGTCGGATTAAACAATGTTGCCAGTGTATCCGCGGCATTCAGGATAATCTGTTTATATTCCTCTTTTCCTGTCAGGCGGTATGCATTTCCGTAACTGCAAAAAATCTGGAATCCCAGGTCATGATCATATGCCGGAAGCAGGGTTAATGGTCGTAGCAATTCCGTATAATGAATGGCTGATTCTTTTATTTTGTCATCATTTGATGATTCATAAACATACCAGAGTATTCCCGGCCAGAAGCCGACAGTCCATTCCGAAATAACCATAGGGTATAGATTCCACTGCCGTTCTCCGTTAAGGATATTCCGCGCTATCATTGTTGTATCACCGATCTCATTTAATGATCTTAAAACCTGGTTGTGACAATATTCAAGATTTTTATCAATGTTGAAGTCTGAGACTGCATTGTTTCCGGTATTTGAATGATTAGCTTTGTCCGCGCATGAAACCATTGAAATAAAAATACTAATGGCTAATAAGATTTTTTTCATTTGAACTCAATATTGTTATTATAATTATCTTGTAAATCTCTCTGTCAGTGAACTGATTAATTATTTATCAATCCTGAACCAGTCGGTATCGACCCACGAACGCTGTGTTTTTTCTTTGGCATTCATAATGAATAAACCGGTTTTGGCTCCAATCCATTTGCCCTGACGCGCCTTGAATGTTTCGGGTAACACCCGGAAGTTTTTACCGTCTGTGCTGTAGCTGAACAGGCAAATACCTCCTTCGGACACCTTTACACGGAGGTATATATCCGCATCGGGTATGGGGGTTTTATAATTATACTTATCTGTTACTTTGATATCTTTAAGTTCTGTTGCGGAAATGATTATTTCCTCTGTTTTTTGTTCAGCATCCGTACATGTTTTATATTCCATCAGATAACCGTTGGCCGTTTTGACTAAAGCAATGTAAGCATAATCCCAGCCCATCACAATCAACCCGGTTTTATCTCCCTCGTTGATAAGTACGGCAGACAGTTTGGTCGTTGCCGTGAATTCCGGAGCCGGAAATTTCTGCATTAATAAGTTGGGGATATTCCAGAAGTTATTATAATCTTCGGGATAATATTGTCCGTATAAACGCAGGTAGCCATAGGGGGAAGTAAACGCGTATGTTTGTAGCGGATTTGCGTGCCACTGCCATTGTAATCCTAATATCGGAGTATCAAAATGATCACTTTCTGCAGGTGTTTCTACCGGATATGTTTTACCGACATCCGGCTTTTTGTATGTATCAACCGGTTCACCGCAATAGTTTTTATCGTTAATCCCTATTACGGGCCATCCGTCTTTCCAGTTTACCGGTTGTATATGAATAATTCGCCCGTATGCTTCTTTATCCTGAAAATGCAGAAACCACCATTCTCCGGTCTGAGTCTGGACCAATCCTCCCTGATGGGGGCCGTTTATGGCGGTTTTTCCTTGTGCCAGAACTGTTTTTACTTCATAAGGTCCGTATATATTTTTGGAACGGAAGGCGAGTTGCCAGCCGGTAGCGACACCTCCAGCCGGAGCCAGCATATAATAATATCCATCCTTTTTGTAGAATTTGCCCCCTTCGACCGTATGATTTGTCCCGTCATTACCATCGTATATCATAACCTCTTCACCGATAGCTTTTGTTCCGTCTTCGTTCAATTCACAGAGAGTCATGATGCTATTCAGGTTCGCACGGCTTCCGGCCCAGGCATGTACAAGATAAACCTTTCCGTCATCATCAAATAACGGACTTGGATCTATGCGGCCTTTACCCGGCAATACGAGTACAGGCTTATCCCATTTGCCGAGAATGTCTTTGGTTTTCACGACATATATACCGAAATCGGGATCACCCCAGTAGATCATGTATTCGCCGCTATGATAATGTAGACAGGGAGCCCATACCCCTTTTCCATGCTGTGGTTTGTCAAAAAAATCCGGAGATTCGATACTTTCGTAATATAAATCTTTCAGTGCATAATTTATAAGCTTCCAGTTTACGAGATCTTTGGAATGTAATACCGGAAGTCCCGGTACACAATTGAAACTGGAGGCTGTCATATAATAATCATCTCCTACACGTATTACGTCCGGATCGGAATAATCCGCATAAAGCACAGGATTTTTATATGTACCGTTACCCTGGTCTGAGACCCACACCTTTGATATGTATGGTTGCGCGTATGAAACCATCATGTATGAGACAAATGTTGCAATATAAAGAAATCTTCTCATCATCCTATTTTTAAATAAAAACAACCTTTTTGCTTATGGACGAATACTATATAAACTCTAATTAAATGAACTATAACCATGTTCTCCTATAAATACGAAACGGATTAGGCATACACCTAATCCGTTTCGTATTTTATTTATTTGTCGCTTATCTGAGTTCAATAAGCCTCTTTGTTATTCCGGTAGAATTTCGATCCAGTAACCGTCCGGATCTTCTATGAAATAAAGTCCCATGTCCGTATTTTCGAAGCAAACACACCCCATGTCTTTATGATATTTCCGGATTTCATTGTAATCGCCTGCTATGCGCATACATAAATGAAATTCACTTTCCCCCAGGTCATATGGTTCTTTACGGTCCCGAAGCCATGTGAGTTCCAATGTAAATCCGGTTTTTCCGTCGGAAAGATACACCAGGATGAAAGAGCCGTCATCTGCAGTTTTGCGGCGGGCTTCTTTCAATCCGAGCGCTTTGTTGTAAAATTCAATACTTTTCTCAAGGTCTGTTACATTAAAATTGTAGTGATCAAATCTGCTGTTAATAATCATAATTTTTTATTTAAGATGATGAATAAGTCTAAAATAATAAATTCTCACCGGTTTTTGTCCAGGCGGCAAATTTACATCCGGTTTTTTCCGCATAACCCTTGAATGCATTGGCTTCTTTATATGTTTCGCCGAAATGCATCGGAGCAAACAGGTCGGTCCGTATCTTATCGACAAACTGCTCCGCACCGCGCATATAGTTTTTTCCAAGCCGGCAGTCAACGGGAAACATTGCCAGATCCAGATGATTAGTTTCGTCGGCAAGTGTTTTTAATTCTCTTAGAAAATGACGTTCGGCTGAAAGTATTTCTTCCGGTGTTGATTCTTCATCCCAATGCCAGTTATTCAAATCCCCCGCATGAAAAATCTTTTTTCCTTCTGTTTCAATCAGGAATGATATACCGATATCTGTGGAACCGAATGCTTTTATCTGAATGTTCTCATCCTGCCAGATCTCACCTTTTACAAGGAATGACGCGTCTTCCGGAGATACGAGTTTTTTCTTAAGAATATCTTTGGAAAAGATATATTCCGTATCAGGCCTGTTTTTCTTCCATTTCAGAATATCCTTGTTGAAATGGTCGGGATGCCAGTGTGAGGAGAGTACATATAATTTTCCCGGAAAAGAAACAAGCGAGTTTTGTATATATTTATCTTCCGAGTCTTTGAAGTAATCAATGATGATTGTACCTGATTTTCCTTCTATGACATAACCGCTGTGATAGATGTATGTAAGTTTCATATATAACCAATTTATTTTATTTGTTTTCTTCTATACTGATACCGAACAATGCAAAATCGTACAGGACAGGATCATCCGGATTATACTTACGTAGTTTTTCGGTTAATTCCTCAACAGCTTTCCAATCGTTGTTTTTGCGCGTAAGAAGGCCTAATTTGCGTGCTGTCTTACCGACATGTATATCTAAAGGTATGTATAGTTCGGACGGTTTCATGGACTTCCATACACCCAGGTCGACAATTCCGTCGTTTCGGACTAACCATCGCATGGCAAGATTGACGCGTTTAAGAGCTGTGTTTTTGAAATCTTTTGAATAACACTTCATATTATGTGTATTATGATTGGATTTCATCGCCGATGAGCGTAACGCTTCAACGAGTTTTTGCGGTGTACGCTCCGGACATGTCGACATGTATTCGTCCATACTTTCGTGCAATAGATAAAAAGACCTGAATCCACGCAGCATATATGCCATATCATTCTCGAAAAAGGTACGGTGTACGTTTGCCGTACCAAGCTTTTTATAACCTTCACTCATTACATAGTCGTAAGGGTTGTTCCCGATCTGAATGAGCATACGTTCCGCATCTCGTAAAATCATCGCTCTTTTTCCCCATGCGATGGTTGCAACGAGAAAAGACACAATCTCTATATCGCGCAAATCGTTGTATCTGCGTGGGAATTTTACCGGATCGTCTTCGATAAAGGAAGGCTCATTGATTCTTTCCGCATGTTTATCCAGATATTCTTTTATATCCATAAATGTATACACTTGAGGTGACAAAGATAATATACTTTTGATTTGCCGGTAGAGGAAAAAACGTATTTTCTTTTGTTCTACTTTAACAGATTAAAAAAACGAGCGCAAAAGTCAGGACAAACACATTCAATTATTTGGCATTCAAATGATTAATTAGTATATTTGCGGTATGGATAGAAAAGCAAACAAG
>JAITVS010000350.1 GCA_031285685.1 Tannerella sp. | reverse complement strand
CGCTTAGTGTATAAAACGGGGTTTCCAGTTTATTTGAAATGATCTGTGCCAGTGTCGTCTTCCCAACTCCCGGCGGCCCCCATAATATAAAGGAAGGAACACGCCCGGATTCAATCATTTTCCGCAGCACGGCCCCTTCTCCCACCAAATGCTTTTGTCCAATATAGTCATCCAGTGTTTTCGGACGCATTCGCTCTGCCAAAGGTTGACTTAACATAACGGCAAAAGTCGTACTTTTTCTTTACTTATTCAAGAAAAAGAAGACAAATGTCAAATGACTGTGAAAAAAACAATTAACCTGAATTATTCATACTGTTATATCGTTTTACGGTTTTTATTGTGTACTCCTTTCTTTACTACCATGGTGATAAAGCTTTACTACCATAGTGATAAAGTTTTACGACCACGGTGATAAATCTTTATCACCATAGTCGTAAAGCTTTATCACTTGATGGTAAAAAAATACCATCATTATAAAAACCGTGAAACGATATAACAGTATGAATAATTCAGGTTAGATCTTTTTACGAAAACACCTAATTCTCTTTAGAGGAGCGGTATTGTCGGGGACAGTTATCATCCCGCATTATGAGGAGAACTCAGTAATTCAACCATTTGTGTCTTTAACGCCTGAGGATTCAACGGTTTAGGAGAATAGCCGCTAAATCCGTTTTTCCTGATTTGGCGTTCGTCGGTTGAGAATCCGTAAGCCGTCACTGCTATAATCGGTACATCTTGTGAGATTTGTCTTAGCCGCATAGTGGCTTCGTAGCCATTCATTTTGGGCATATTAATATCCATCAGGACAATATGCGGTTTCTGTTCTTTAAATAAATCAACAGCTTCTTTCCCGTTCCAGGCATGAATAATGTCGTAATCGTTTCTTAAAATAGCTTCGAATAATTCAAAATTGGTAAGGTTGTCTTCCGCTATCAGTACTTTTAATTTATCTTTTTTTATCTCTGAAAAAAAACTGTTTGTCTGGGATTCCGGACTCACAGGTACATACGGGATAGTAAACCAGAATGTCGTTTCTCTTCCTTCTTCCGATTCAACTCCGATTTCTCCATCCAGGCGATTGATAATCATTTGGCAAAGCGCTAAACCTAAACCTGTTCCCTGGGTAAAATGGTTGAACTTAACGAAACGTCCGAATATCTGCTTCTGCTGTTCTTTTGATATGCCGCAACCTGTATCCGTAATATGAAAATAAAGCATATTCTCATTTCTCACTTCATAACCGAAGCGGATACTTCCTTTCTCCGTAAATTTAACCGCATTGGCAAGAATATTCATCATTACCTGCATTACACGGTTTTTGTCCGTCCGGATAAAACAATCCGGCAACATTTTCTCAAAAATCACTTCTACACCTTTCGCCGCACGGTCCTGCGCCAACTCTTTCAGTTCCCACATCGCCACATTCAGATCCATATCCGAATAATTAAATTCCATGGTTCCGGCTTCTATTTTCGATAAATCGAGAATATCGCTGACCAATTGCAACAGGAGATTATTATTATTTTCAATAATACTGATATATTCCTGTTTATCGTCTTCCTGTTCCGTGGCTGCCAGAATATTGGAGAATCCTACAATCGCATTTAAAGGCGTACGTATTTCATGGCTCATATTGGCAAGGAAAGCCGACTTCAACCGATTGGATTCTTCCGCTTTATCTTTTGCCGCGATCAATTCATCCTCTATGTTTTTTCTGTCTGTAATAATGAGGGAGGTTCCGACCAAAGACACAGGTTTACCATACTTATCTCTTTTTTCAACCGTCCCTCTTATCTCAACCCAGTCGAAAGAATGTTTGGCTTTCGATTTATAAATACGGAATTCACACCGGCCGGTGTCGGATTCGCCATCCAGTATTTTCTGCAAAGCCTCATCCATTACATGTTTGTCTTCGGCAAATATGCGGTCAAAATATTGATTTTCCGGGATACTGACCTGCTCTTCATCCCGGATTTCCTTTGCGTGCAGTTCGAACGGTTTATTTACATCGCAAATAATAACGCCTTTTTTGAGTTCCCACTTCCACGACGTAATATTTGCAACGTCCATGGACATCACCAGTTTCCTGTTCACGGATTGCAGCAACTGTTGTGTCCGTTGCAATTCCGTAGTATCCACGTAGAAAGAATCAATATAGCCGGGAGTGTTCGACTGCATCTTGATTACGGTGAAATACCGGTCGGTTTCTTTATGGTAATAGGCCAGGCTGATTTTTTTATTTTTATCTCTGATCAAAGTTCCGTAAATATTGAGCATGCCCGGATACATGTCGGGATTAACCTCCGTACCCCGTTTCCCGATTACTTTTTCGCGCAGCGCCAATTGATTTTCATACTCCGGGTTCACTACCGTAATCACTACGTCCGCCGGTTGCCCGCTTGCATTCAGTACAAGTTTTTCCTGCCGGTAGGCAATCGGCATGTGATTGAACAGATTACTGTATCGTTCAAGCAACTTGATTTCCTTGTCGTGCATCTTGCGCGTTTTGATCAACAGGATGATCCGCACGATCAGGATGCTCATCAATATGGTAATGGCGAGGCCAAGTATAAGGTCTCTGTTTTTTTCCAGAAATGTTAAGGGGCGGTTGTATAAATAGGATTCCGCAGGGATTTCCGAAATCGAAATGTCATGGTTTTGCATTGCAATATGATTAAATACGGGTTGCGGCGGTGGACAATAGATGTTGCGCTCTTTAATTGTACCGGCGATTATTTCATCAATAGCTTTCAAAACGGTTTTCAGCACTTCGTGGAAAGGAGTATAACTGCCTCCCAGCATTCCGCTTTGCCTTAATCCTACATCATTCAGGGTAAAAACCGGGCCATTCACATACAAACTGAAAATACGGTAAGCGTTCGTTTGCAGTATCAGGTCTTTATCGGCCGTCAGATCATTGTTGAACCATGTGAAATAAAGAATGCCTGTTTCCTTGGAAGGCATTTCCATAAATTTTTGAATAACCTCATCCGTAGTATAAGTCTCCTGTGTGAGATGTTCCACTTCACCCCATTCCGGATAGTTTTCACGCACTTCATTCTCTACCGCTTTTCTGTTTCCCGCACTGATATAACGGCCATCCGTCAGGAAGGCTAATTTCTTCATCCCGGGAAGCATCTTTTTCATAATCTTCAAAGTACCCGAAATATCAAAAGGATTTTGCACCACCACCAGATTTTCCCGGGATGGGATGAGTGTTTCGAAATATATCCTGTCTTTTTCCGGGATGGCTTCTCTGGACAGATAATAACCTGTGTCGCCAAAAAACTCCTCTCTGGTAATTAACAGGGTAGGAATGTTCTTTCCCCAGGATGTATCAATTGCTTCGTGCAGAATCGCATACATATCCGATTCGAAAAGCATGAGATATTTGGGAGGAACAGGGTATTTTTCGAACAGGGAAGTTCGGAACTGTTCAATTCCTTCCATGGAATTAATACTCAAACTGTACATAGACTCTACCCTGATTTCGTATTCAGGGTATTTTCTTTTCAAATCTTTAACTGTGGAAGGAATGATCATCTCTCCCCATGCACATGT
>JAITVS010000251.1 GCA_031285685.1 Tannerella sp. | reverse complement strand
CCATAATTAAGCCCTAACCGCTGTTGCAACTCCGTCGTTCCCAGCTCATACCAGTTTCCGGTATACCCGTACCCCGCGTTTAACCTAAGATAAGGATAATTACGACTACGTATTTTTTTGTAATCCAGTTCCGATATCGTTTTGTTTTTCTGGGAAGCCAATAATGATGCATTATTCGTAAGCGTTTTTTGCCATAGGTCAGATTCGATAAGTGATATATTAAGAGGTATCGTATCACGGACTCTGATACGTTGATTTACGGAATCGAGCCCCATTAATTCGTTTAGTCTGATATGAGACGCATTCACTGTTTCAAACTGTGTCAGAAGCTTAGAGCTATCGGCATTAAAGTCGACTTTTGCCTGTTGAAGGTCTAACCTTGACATAGAACCGATGATATATCGTTCCTCCACAATACGAAGCCGTTCTTTTGACAATCGTACGGCAGAACGAAGATTTCTCAGGCGCATCCGTTGACGGATCAGATTATAATACTCCGCAGAGATATTCGCGGTCAGATCTTCAATGGCGATACGGGTATTTAACTGTCCCATCTGCTGCAACTCTTTGAGCTTACTATAATCAGTTTGAATTCCGAATCCGTCAAAAATAGTCCAATTGAGACTTATTCCTGCATTTGCTGTTTCGGCGTTTACACTTTTGTCTTTCCCGGAGGTACCGTCGGCATAATCATAGTTGTAATCATAGAGCGTTCCGCTAAAACCGCCACTCAGGTCAACTGTCGGGAGATAACCGGCATTTCCGGGAGTCACGTTGTTAGATGATATCCGTTCTTCGTTCTGGATGATCCGGACAGAATAATTCTTTTCAAGACCAATTTCTATACACTCTCCCAATGTATAGAGGTTTTGCGCGTATAATGTTGTACAACCTGTAATTATAGTCAATAGGATAATAAAAATATGTTTCATTGAGGTTCTTTTTTGTTTTGCAGGTTAGTTGTGATAAAACTGTATATAGCAGGCACAATATATAAGGTTAAGAATGTAGAAACCAGCATTCCACCGACAACAGCAGTACCCATAGCAATACGTCCGTTGGCTCCTTCGGCTGATGCAAACATCAGCGGTAATAATCCGAGTATGGTTGAAGCGCTTGTCATCAATATCGGACGAAGGCGTTGTATGGATGCCGTACGGATCGCTTCTTCCTTATTCAGTCCCGCTTCCTGGCGTTGATTTGCAAATTCAACGATCAAAATTCCGTTTTTGGCAACAAGTCCGATCAACATAATGATGCCGATCTGGCTGAAAATATTCATTGTAATATCCCCCATATCCATAAACCACAATGCTCCGGCAACAGCTAACGGTACGGTAAACATCACGGTCAGCGGGTCTTTAAAACTTTCAAATTGCGCTGCCAGAACCAGGTAAATCATAACTAACGCTAGGATAAGGGCAAACATAAGACTATCCGAACTCTCACGGAATTCTTTTGATTCACCCGACAAAGCGGTACGGAAACTTTCATCCAGTACTTCGTCTGCAATGCGATCCATCTCGTCCAGCCCATTTCCAAGCGTATATCCTTTGTTGAGCCCGCTGGAGATCGTTGCAGAAACATAACGATTATAACGATAAAGTTGCGGAGGAGCAACATCTTCTACCAGACTGACCAGGTTGTCAAGTTGAATCATTGAGCCACCATTACTTCTTACATAAATGGATTTCAGATTAAGCGGCGTATTTCGTTGTTGACGGTTTATCTCGCCTAATATCTGGTATTGCTTCCCATTCAGGTAAAAATATCCCATACGCTGTCCACTTAACGCATATTGTAACGTCTGCGCAATATTGCGTGTACTGACACCCAGGAGAGACGCCTTATCACGATTAATTTCAATACGAACCTCAGGTTTTGTAAACTTCAGGTTTACATCTGCCATCTGGAAAACAGGACTTTCATTCACCTTCTGCATGAAAGGAGGTAAAAATTTCTGTAATTTTTCAATGCTTGTAGCCTGTATTACATATTGCACCGGCATACCACCCCGTCTGCCGCCAAAAGTAGATTGTTGCTGCACAAATCCCCTAGCTAACGTTTCTTTACGGACTTCAGCCGATAGTTTATCCGCAATTTCCATTTGTGAGCGTTCACGGTCCCTGATATCAGGTAAAATAATGGAAATAAATCCGCTGGCGCCCCAGGCGCGCGCTGTAATAAACTTTCTCTCATAAGCGACAGAGTCTGCGATTTCTTCCAGTTTGTCTGAAAAATCACGTACGAACTCAAAAGTTGCTCCTTCGGGTCCGCGTACGTTTATTGTTATTTGCGAACGGTCTTCAAGAGGAGAAAGTTCTGATGGTATTTTTTGCCATAAATAAAAAATAGCGCCTAACAAAACTGCAACAATCGGTAAGGCAATCCATTTTTTATTCAGAAATGCATTAAGAGATTTTGAATATAGATTATTCAGTCCTTCAAAAAATGGTTCTGTTTTCCGGTATAACCAGTTCTTCTTTTCACGGCGCTTTAACAATTTTGTAGCTAACATTGGTGTAAAAGTCAGCGCCACAAAAGAAGATATAGCAACCGAACCGGCAATAACAATACTGAATTCTTTAAACAAACGACCGGTCATCCCCTCCATAAATACAATTGGGATAAATACTGCAATAAGTGTGACAGTTGTAGATATTACAGCGAAAAGTATTTCTTTAGAGCCTTCTATCCCAGCCTCTCTCGGTGTCATTCCGCGTTCAATCCGGACATAAATATTCTCCGTCACAACAATCGCGTCATCAACCACCAGACCGACAGACAATACCACGGCCAACATTGTCAGTACATTGATAGAAAAACCGGCTAAAAACATCACAAAAAAAGCTCCGATCAGAGATACCGGTATAACAGCAACCGGAATAAGAGTCACACGCCAGTCACGAAGGAAGAGAAAAATAACGATAACGACAAGAATAAATGCAACATAGATCGTTTCTTCCACCTCATTGATAGAAGCCCTAATAAACTGTGTGTTGTCGTAGATCATTTCAATTGTTACATCATCCGGCAAATCTTTTTTCAGTTGTTCGACACGCACATAAGCTTCATTTGCGATTTCAATATGATTGGCCCCTGGTTGTGGTATGATAACATCAATCACCATAGGCTCACCATTGCGTTTTAACATACTTTTAATATCTTCCGGAGCAAGTTCGGCCCGTCCAACATCCTTAAATCTGACCACATTATCATCGTTTTCTTTAATAATAAGGTCATTAAATTCTTTGGCCGTACTCATCAGACCCATCGTACGTATTGACAACTCTACAGTATTTCCTTCAATACTACCGGAAGGGAGTTCTATGTTTTCGTTATCAACAGCATTCTTTATATCCAACGGAGTAACGCCATAACCGGCCATTTTTACCGGATCGAGCCATAAACGCATGGAATAGCGCTTTTGTCCCCATATATCAACACCACTTACATTTTGAATAGTCTGCAAACGCTCTTTAACCGTTAACTCTGCGATCTCCGTCAGCTCCATCAACGAACGCCGGCTACTACGAATACCGATTTGCATAATAGGAGAAGCATCGGCATCAGCCTTTGATACAGTGGGGGGATCACAATCACGCGGTAGGTAACGCTGGGCACGGGAAACTTTGTCACGTACGTCATTTGCAGCCGTCTCAAGATCGACAGACAATTCAAATTCGATCGTAATACGGCTATTTCCCTGGCTACTGACACTACTAAGCGAACGTATCCCGGGAATACCATTGATATTTTGCTCCAGAGGTTCTGTAATCTGATTCATAATAACTTCCGCATTCGCCCCCGGATAAGAAGTGTTTACGGAAATAATAGGTTGGTCTACACTGGGGTACTCGCGTACACCAAGCGATTGGTATCCGATCAAACCGAATAACAGTATGACAAGTATCATTACGGTGGCCAAAACCGGACGCTTAATGCTTATTTCGGAAATATTCGCCATAATTGTTACTCTTCTATCAGGTTATCAATATTTACCTTCATCCCTGTACGTAATTGCATCACACCGGTAGTAATTACCGTGTCTCCCGGATGAAGCCCTTCTAATACCTGCACATGGCTTTCCGTACGAAGTCCGGTGATAATTTCTGCCGACTCGGCTTCACCTCCTTTGTACAAATAGATAATATTTTTTCCCATCTCCGGAATAATTGCTTCACTGGGTACAGACAAAGCATTTTTTATTTCCCGCCTCATAATTTCAACCGAAAGATAACGCCCGGGTAAAATAGCCTCATTTACATTCGGATATAAAGCGCGTACTTTCAATGAACGTGTTTCCAGGGCAACCTTACCTTCTACCGCATATACCTTGGCCTGGTATTCTTTCACCATTCCGCTTGTCCCTTCCATGTAAAAAGCAATATTTGTTCCGTCTGAAACATCGGCAGCATACCTTTCCGGTATGGAAAATTCTATTTTCAACGGACTTATCTTAGTCAGATTAGCAACTACTGTGGAAGGTGTCGCATAAGCTCCTTCACTTACCAGGCGAAGACCTATTATCCCATCAAAAGGAGCGCGTAATTCGGTTTGAAGTATCTTCGCTTTTACCAGTTCAATATCAGCCATCAGCTTGTCATACTCCGTGGTAACCTGTTCGTAGGCTTCCTGACTTACGGCATCTTTTTTCAATAATGCACCTTGGCGAAAAACACGTTCTTTAGCCAACGGAATCTGAGCTTCCAGTTTTTTTAATTCTGCCTGTAACGGCTTGTCGTTGATCTTCGCCAGTAAATCTCCTTTCTTCACATGAGTACCTTCATTGAAACGGATGTCTACAATTTTACCTGACGATTCAAAAGACAAATCAACTTCTTCGTCCGGAATAGTTGTCCCCGTACTGATGATTTTATCAGTAAGAGGCTGTTTTTTAAGAACAACAACATTAATACTTAAAGGTAATCTCCTCTGAGATACAGCAATTGTTGGTACCTGAGTGTCCTTCTCTGAATTTAATTTTTGTTTGATACGCGGATAGGTAATCATTCCTACAATGATCAGCAAAATAATACCTATCAGAAGCCATTTAACCGATTTTGTCATATTTTTCTGTTATATTAAACTAATAACTAATTGGACTAAGACTGATCATAAATAAAAAGGTTTAATCGCAGACAACGAAAAAACAAATCATTCTTATCTACTTAAATTTTGTGGTAAATTTATAGTTTATATGGAAAAAAATTGTATTTTTGACACTAAAAAATATTAAAATCGTTTGCCATGAAGAAATTAATGCTTCTTTTTTTGCTTGTTTTTATGATTTCAATGCCGGGTATAACACAAACAAAACCGATAGTAAACAGTTTCTCAATTTCCGATGTCAGACTTTTGAATAGCCCCTTTCTGAAAGCTCAGGAACTTGACAAGGCCTATTTGCACGAACTTGACGCGGATCGCCTTCTTGCTCCTTTTTTACGTGAAGCGGGACTTACACCAAAAGCCGAAAGCTATACGAACTGGGAAAATACCGGACTCGACGGACATATCGGGGGACATTATCTGTCCGCATTGTCTCTGATGTACGCTTCGACGGGAGATAAGGCAATCAAAGAACGCTTAGATTATATGATTTCCGAATTAAAACGTTGCCAGGACGCCAATGGCAACGGATATATTGGTGGTGTGCCCGGCGGAAACGCGATGTGGAAAGAAATAAAAGAGGGAAAAATCAATGCGCAAGGATTTAGCCTTAACGGCAAATGGGTGCCGTTATACAATATACATAAAACTTATGCCGGACTAAGAGATGCATGGGTTTATATCCAAAACAAAGAAGCAAAGAAAATGCTTGTGAAAATGACGGATTGGATGATTGACATCACTTCCGGGTTGTCGGACGAACAGATGCAGGATATGCTCCGTAGCGAACATGGCGGACTGAATGAAACATTTGCGGATGTTTATGCGATAACCGGAGATGAAAAATACCTGACACTGGCACGCCGGTTTTCCCATCATGCAATTCTTGATCCGCTTCTTAAAAAAGAAGATAAATTGACGGGACTTCATGCCAATACGCAAATCCCGAAAGTCATAGGATATAAGCGCATTGCCGATCTCGAAGAAAATAACGAGTGGTCTGATGCGGCAAAGTTTTTCTGGGATATCGTCGTTAAAGACCGTTCAGTATCTATTGGGGGAAACAGTACCGGCGAACATTTCAATCCGACAGATGACTTTTCCCGTATGCTGCGCAGTATCGAAGGACCCGAAACATGTAACACCTATAACATGCTTCGTCTGACGAAAATGTTTTATGAAACATCGGGAGACAAAAACTTAATGGACTATTATGAACGGGCTCTTTATAACCATATACTCTCTTCCCAACATCCGGAAACCGGAGGTCTTGTTTATTTCACACAGATGCGTCCCGGACATTACCGTGTTTATTCACAGCCGCAGACAAGCATGTGGTGTTGTGTCGGTTCCGGAATAGAAAACCATGCCAAATATCCGGAAATGATATATTCTCATAAAGACAATGAATTTTACGTAAATCTTTTTATCCCGTCAAAACTCTCATGGAAAGATAAACAAATTGAAATAATACAGGAAAACCGATTCCCGGATGATGATCAAACAACAATCACGGTCAATCCTAAAAAGAAAACAACCTTTACTTTGAAACTCAGATATCCTTCATGGGTAAAGGAGAATACATTGAAAGTTTCCGTTAACGGAGAAAATTATCCTGTACAGCGTTCCGGTGATGGTTTTATCGTGATAAACCGCCAATGGAAAAAAGGAGATAAAGTTGTCATGGAAATGCCTATGACAATAAGGGTAGAACAAATGCCCGACAAATCGAACTATTACACCTATTTCTACGGCCCGGTAGCGTTGGCGGCAAAAACAGGCAACGAAGACATGACAGGCCTTTTTGCCGATGATAGCCGTGGAGGTCACATTGCCCACGGGAGACAAATACCAATGAAAGATCTGCCGATAATTGTTAGTATTCCGGATTCTCTGACAACACTTGTCACCCCGATCGCCGGTAAGTCACTTACATTTACCCTGACAAACCTTTATCCTGAAAACAAGTGGGGGAGCCTTAAACTTATGCCATTCTTCCGCCTTCATGAATCACGCTATATTATTTATTGGCCACAGGCTACCCAAGAAGAGCTTGCCGTTATCCGGCGTAAGATCGAACTGGAAGAAAAAGAGATGATACTATTAGAGGGAATCACAATTGATAAAGTCACCTGTGGCGAACAGCAACCGGAATCCGATCATTTTATAAAATCAGAGAATTCCAATACCGGATTTATTGATGATATACACTGGCGCGAAGCCCGTGGATACTTTAGTTATGAACTGAAAAATAAAGGCCGTGATGTAAAATATCTGTATGTAAGTTATTATGACAGAGACCGTAAACGCAACTTTGACATTTTCATTAATAATCAAAAGATCAGAACAATCTATCTAACAGGCGAAAATGAAGATCATCCGGTGGCTATGCTTTGCAAAATACCCGAGGAACTTCAAAAAGAAGAGCTATTGACGATACGCTTTGCCGCACATCCGCAATCAGTTACCACAAAAATTACCGAAGTGAGGATCCTCCGTGATAAAATAAAAACCTATAACATGCCTCAGTATAAAGAAGGCGCTGAAGAAAAAGATTATGTGGCCTATTTATTCACCTATTTTTCAGGCAACCGGGTAGAAGATGAACAGATAAATTTTGCCGTGAGTATGGACGGTTACAATTACAAAGCGCTGAATGGCAACAAACCTGTGATAGATTCGAAGAAGATCAGTTCCACGGGAGGTGTGCGCGACCCGCATATTCTGAGATGTGAAGACGGTAAAACTTTTTATATGGTTGTGACGGATATGACTTCATCAAAAGGATGGGATTCGAACCGCGCCATGGTATTACTGAAATCGACAGATCTCGTAAACTGGACTTCCGGTGTCGTAAATATTCAGGAGAAATATAAAGGGCAGGAAGATTTGAAACGGGTATGGGCGCCCCAGACAATCTATGACCGTGAAGCGAGTAAATATCTGATATATTGGTCAATGAAACACGGAGATGGTGTGGATATCATTTATTATGCCTATGCAAATGATGATTTTACGGATATTGAAGGAGAGCCGAAACAATTCTTTTTCCCTGTAAACGGAAAATCATGCATCGATGGGGATATTGTGTTGAAAAGTGATACCTACTATATGTTTTATAAGACAGAAGGTCATGGTGACGGAATCAAACTCGCCACGACGAAATCACTCTCTTCCGGCAAATGGACAGAGTATCCCGACTACAAACAACAAACAAAAGAAGCCGTAGAAGGATCCGGTTTGTTTAAACTGATTGGTTCCGAAAAATACATCATGATGTATGATGTTTACAAAAAAGGAGGGTATCAGTTTACCGAAAGCGCCGACCTTGAGAATTTCAAGGTGATTGATAAATCCATCTCAATGGATTTCAAGCCACGCCATGGTTCGATTATTCCTATAACGCGCAAGGAACTGAAACGCATTACCGACAAATGGGGACTTCCGAAAGGCTTTCCACAAGTGTCAACAAATCCTGCATTAGAAGGCTATTATGCCGATCCTGATATCTTATATTCGGAAAAAAACGGGAGATATTACCTGTATCCCACAAGCGACGGTTTTACAAACTGGGGAGGATATTATTTCAAAGTATTTTCATCGGAAAACCTGAAAGATTGGAAAGATGAAGGCGTAATACTTGATCAAAAGAGAGATGTTGTATGGGCAAACGGCAATGCATGGGCTCCCTGTATCATCGAAAAAAAGATCAACGGTGCTTATCAATATTTTTACTATTTCAGCGGAGGAATGAATGACGGCCAGAAAAAAATCGGTGTTGCCGTAGCAGATGATCCTGCAGGTCCGTTTATTGATTCGGGCGCCCCGCTGATAGACTTCAAGCCGGAAGGTGTGAACCGCGGACAGGAAATAGATCCGGATGTATTTACGGATCCCGTAAGCGGTAAAAACTACCTGTATTGGGGCAACGGATATCTGGCTGTAGCAGAACTTAATGATGACATGACATCAATCCGCAAAGAGACAATAAAAGAAATGACACCCGACAATACTTTCCGGGAAGCCATCTATGTTATCTACAGAAAAGACACTTATTACTTCCTTTGGTCGGAAAATGACACGAGAAGTGAAGATTACCGCGTACGTTACGCAACCGCCAAATCACCGACCGGACCTTTAACCGTTCCGGAAAACAATCTTATTTTAGTTAAAAAAGCGGAAGACGGAGTATATGGTACAGGACACAATTCGGTGATTCAAATCCCCGGCAAAGATGAATGGTACATTGTATACCACCGTTTCAGCCGTCCGAACGGAATAACGATGGGGCGCGCTACGGGTTATCACCGTGAAGTTTGTATCGATAAAATGGAATTTGATAAGAACGGGGCAATCCTCCGAGTGAAAGTAACACCTTAAAAAAGATAATCAACCATATAAACAGATCGTTTCAAATACAAGATTCATTTCTGAAGAAAGTTATTCCTGATTTTAAGAAAAACGATTATCTTTGGCACTGATATTAACTTAAAAACTTCCAAATATGTCAAACTACCAGCAGTTATTGGAGAAACAAAGAGCATTTTTTTCCACAGGTAAAACCAGAAACATTGAATTCCGCATCGAACAATTGAAAAAACTTCGTCAGGTTGTCATCAATAAACATAAAGATATTGAAGAGTCTCTGATGACGGATCTGAGAAAATGTGAGTTCGAGGCGTTTGCAACGGAAGTTACGGCAATGATTGATGAAATCAATTGCGCGGTTGAAAATCTGGAATCATGGACAAAGCCTGCAGAAGTAGCATCTCCCCCTTTATTCGGACAGGCTGAAAGCAAAATATATTATGACCCTTACGGAGTTGTATTGATTCTTAATACATGGAATTATCCTTTCGTTCTTTGTTTTAAACCGCTTGTAGGAGCACTGGCGGCAGGAAACTGTTGTGTCGTTAAGCCATCGGAAGTGGCCCCGACTACATCGAAAGTATTGGCAGATATTATCAATACCGCATTTGATGAAACATATTGTGTTGCTATCGAAACCGGCGTAGAAGGAACCGTGGAATTACTGAAAGAACGCTTTGATTTTATTCTTTACACAGGAAGCACGAACGTCGGTCGTATAGTCGCCAGGGCTGCGGCAGAACATCTTACTCCTACCGTTCTTGAACTTGGAGGCAAGAGTCCGTGTATCGTCGATAAATCAGCGGATATTGAGCGCTCAGTCGGCTCAATCTGCTGGGGCAAACTGATCAACGCAGGACAGACCTGTGTCGCTCCGGATTACATATGGGTTCACAAAGATGTGAAAGACAAGTTTATCGAAGCTTTGAAAAATCAGATAAAAGCATTTTATGGCGATGATATTAAAAATAATTCCGATTTCGGCCGAATTATTAACCAGCGTCATTTTGAACGGCTGAAAGATCTGCTGAAAGAAGGCGACATTGTGTTCGGTGGAGAAACAGATGAAAATCAACGATTTGTAGCGCCGACCATTCTTGATAATATCACATGGGACAGCCGGATCATGCAGGAAGAAATATTCGGACCGATATTTCCCATCATTACATTTGAAAATCTTGAAGATGTGGTAAAAATACTTGCCAAACGGGAAAAACCACTTGCTCTCTATCTGTACACCACAGATAAAACATCGGAGGATCTGATCATTAATAATGTTTCGTATGGCGGTGGTTGTGTAAATGCCACACTGATGCATATGTTGAATACAAACCTTCCGTTTGGAGGCGTAGGGAATAGTGGTCACGGATTTTATCAGGGCAAATGGAGCATAGAGACATTTTCTCATAAGAAAAGTGTCCTGAACAGAGCCCTGACTGATGAACCGGCTCCTGTTTTCCCGCCATACCTGGATCATGTGAAGATGCTTAAACAAATCTATCTGGGAGAATAATGCTGTAAAAATCGTTTATTTTAGTTGCCGGGACATAAATCACTAATTAAATTTCTTACTTATGAAGACTACAAAATTACTTATTATTTTCGCATTTACTTGTTTCATTGTTTCAACTACTGCCCAGCAAAAACCGCTCTCGTTACCTCCTGAAAAAGCAGACTGGTTTCGCGATGCTAAATTCGGGATGTTTGTTCATTTCGGATTATATTCAATGCTGGAAGGTAGTTACAATGGTCACACAATGCCGGATACCACGTTTAAAAACGGGCGCAGCTGGTATGCCGAATGGATACAGATGAGGCTTGAAGTTCCAAGCGGCGAATATAAAAATTTAGCCAATAGCTTTAATCCGATGGCGTTTGATGCTGATGAATGGATCCGGGAAGCTAAAAATGCCGGTATGCGTTATTTTGTAATAACATCCAAACATCATGACGGATTCGCATTATGGGATTCGAAAGTATCGGACTTTAACATTATGAACAGTCCTTACAAAAAAGACCTGATTGCCGAATTGGTGGCCGCCTGCAGAAAATACGGAATAAAATACGGGTTTTATTACTCACACTGGCAGGATTGGGAGTATCCCGGAGGAGCAATGCCTGAATGGTTTCCCAAAGTGCCGGATAATGAATTTGAATCCTATTGGCAAAAGAAAAGCTTACCACAAGTAAAAGAACTCATTACCATGTTTGATCCGGACTTGCTTTGGTTTGATACATGGGATTGGGAAACACATATTACCGATAAGCGTCGTGACGAACTGATTGCTTTGGTTCGTGAGCTTAGTCCCAAATGTCTGATTAACGGACGTATTTCATATCTTAGTCCCGGAGAAAATATAGATTTTCTGGAAATGCACGATAATCAATATCCGGACAAAATCCTGGACAAACCCTGGCAAACTCCTGCTACAATGGTACATTCGTGGGGATGGCATGCAAAAGATTACAATTGGAAACCCTCTCAACTAATGGTGAGTTATCTGGTAAGTAATACATCCAAAGGAGGAAACTATCTGTTGAATGTAGGCCCCAAGCCTGATGGAAGTTTTCCTGTGCCGGCCGTACGTCGTCTGCGCGAAATCGGAGCCTGGATGCTCTCAAACAACGAATCTGTTTACGGAACCAAGCCAATCAAGGAAATTGAACCTCAGGATGGAGTTGTCTTCGCACAAAAGATAGAAAACGGTAGACAGGCAATTTACGTATACATGAGCAAATATACAGAAGAAATAGAAATCCCTTTGAATCCGGATAAAAATACATCCTGTACGGTTCTTGAATCAGGAATGCCTTTAGTAACCGTAAAAACGGTAAAGGGATTTAAAATTCAGATACCCCAACGGCTTGAAAGAGATTGTTCCGTACAGGTATTCAAGATCATCCTGTAATAACATACGTTAATATCAAGTATTCTGTGTAAATAATCAGTCCATTTATTGATTTTTTGGTGAAATAATGTTTATTTTTATGCGAATGTTTTAGGATTATTATTATTTTTGCAAAGCGAATATGTATGATAACAAAAAAATAAAATAATATAGGTATTAGAAAAATTCACTTTTAAAAATAAGAAGCTATGAAAAAGGTTTTACTATTATTAATTTCTTGTATGTTTATTTCGATAAGCATGCAAGCACAGAATCCTGGTGGTGTTTCTTTGGATCATGACACTATCTTTCTGAATATGAATAGCGATACGATCCTGACCGCAACGGTTATCCCTGTTGAGGCAGTCGATAAATCTGTAACATGGGGTACCGATCCTGCCACACCTGCAGCAATTACGATTGATACCACTTCAACAACTGATAAATCAACCTGTATAGTTACGGGACAAGCAGTAGGAACGGCTAAAGTTATTGTCGAAACAAATGTCGGATCTTTCAAAGACACTTGTGTAATAAAAGTGGTGATTCCAATAACAGATATGGAACTAAATACCCAGACAATGGGTATGATTGTCGACTATGATTCTGTTTTGATAGCTAAAATTGATCCGTTAGGCGCGACTGACCCCTTCATAAAATGGGAAAGCCGTGATTCCTCAATTGTTGATATCATATCGACAGAAGAAAACCGGTATGATACTGTTTGTAATATAAGCGCTCTCAAGCCTGGATCCACATATATTGTTGCGAAAGTCAATGAAGAGATCAAAGATTCATGTCTCATTACAGTAAGTTATGCCCCTATAGAATCTTTTACGCTTAGCCACGACAGCATTAAGTTTTCGGTTGGTTCGGATACTGCTATTATAGCACAAATACTTCCTTCGAAAGGAACAGATAAGGCTGTTACCTGGAAAAGTCTTAATAATCCGGCCAATAGTATCATACAAATAACTTCGCAAGGCTATGATACGATTTGTAATATCCATGCGAGAGGTGTAGGAGAAGCTAAAATTGTTGCCGAAGCAAGTAATGGACAGAGAGATACCTGTGTCTTTACTGTAATAGGAATTGAAGCAGATAGTATGTATTTGAATAAAGATACTATTATATTGGACATTACGCATAATGCAAAATTAACAGCAACGGTAACTCCATCTAATGCAACTAATAAATCTATTATCTGGACAAGTAAGGACGCTTTAATCGTAAGTTTAGATACGACATCGATAAATAAATATGATACGGTTTGTACAATAAAGGCCGGATATTCCGGAGAAACATATATTTATGCAGAAACGGTTGACGGTGGATTTAAAGATTCCTGCTTTGTTAAGGTTATCGTTCCTGTGGATAGTGTGGTTCTTTCGAGCGAGTTGATTGATATTGATATGAAAGTGGATAGTGTGGGATCGGTAGTCGCAAGATTCTATCCCGATTCGGTAACTTATAAAACATTGGAATGGGTGAATTTAGATCCGGGCTTAGCAAGAATAGATTCGGTCGTTAATGATACGATCTGTTATTTTACGGCAATGTATCATGGAGTTGATACGATCTATGCCAGAACTCCCGATGGTATTAAGAGATCCCGAAACTGCTTTATACAGATAGATATCAGACAAGTGGATAGTGTTAAAATCAATGTAGAGGATGGTTTAACAGTTGTCAAAGATACTATACTCCTGGATGTGGCTGATTCATTTGAAATGTTTACAACTGTTTATCCGTATAATGCTACAAATGACACTTTGAGAGTATTCACTGATAAAACAGATCTTGTAGATATTGATTCGACATCAACCGGCGTATTTGTAAAAGCATTAAAAGAAGGTACGGCTATTGTATACGCTGTATCGACGGATGGTAGTAATGGTAAAGATTCATGTATAGTCAGGATAAGTGATGTTCCGATGGAAAGTATCAGTCTTAATAAAGATACGATTCGTTTATATGAAAATAATGCCGGAACCTTGACTGCATCTATACTACCAACCAATACTACAGACAAATCCGTAACATGGTCAAGCAGTAACAATGGCATCGTTAAAATAACATCGACAGGAACAGATACGGTTTGTACATTTGAAGGGTTAAAAGCGGATACTGCGATTGTCCGTGCAGTAAGTACGGCAAATAGTAATATCAAAGATTCGTGCGTAATTATTGTACAGGAGCAGTTTGTTTTTGTAGAATCCGATACAACATCCAATAATAACGGCAAAATAGCATTCTATCTGATGCTGCCGGATGAAGCGACACTCATCGGATCTTTTGAGTTGCAACTTCCCAAAGGATTTGGCCTGACTCTTAAAGAGGGAGGCGGATATAGGACCGAACTTGAAGAGCCGTATAAAGAGTCTTCTGATCTGGAAATAACAGCTCTGAATGATAGTACTTATACATTTGATATCAAATTGAAAGCATCACCGGAAAATGGGCTGTTGCGTTCGGCTGAGACAAAGAAGAAAGTGATGGACATTGCTTATACGATCTATGATAATAGTCTGACAAATAATACAAGTGTGTTTAATGTCAAGTTTGTAAATGTTGATTTCAAAGTAAACAACGAGGAAGAGATCAAAGAAGATCATACAGTTCAGATCAAAGTCTATAAAGATGCAACCGGCAATGAAATGATTGAAAGCCAGAAAAATGTGGCTTATGTACTTGACGGTCGCTTGTATGTCTATTCGGAAAAAGCAGAAACTGTTTCCGTCTATTCATTGAATGGAAGTCTTATCTTTACAAGGAATAAAGCTGACGGACAGGCTGTATTTGATATGAACACTCCGGAAAAAGTGTTGATTGTCAAAGGTAGCTCCGGATGGGCGAACAAAATCGTCAATCAATAACAGGAAATAGTTGAATTATAAAAAATCGGGTCAGATATAGTATCTGATCCGATTTTTTTATATGAATAACAACAGGAAAAGAACGTAAGCCCCCGTTAAAGTACCCGTTGTAGTGTTATAATAAAGTCAGTTCCTTTGTGCTCAAAAAAGCTATGAGACGTATAATGAGCAAAGAAGAATTCCTGACAATTCTCGACCGCCA
>JAITVS010000178.1 GCA_031285685.1 Tannerella sp. | reverse complement strand
CTTTTTTAACTCCTTTAGCTCAAAATAATCTAATATACCTGCTGGTAAGAAATTGTCTATTATATCCATAACGCAAAGATAAGCCTTTTTTCTTCCACTGGATTTTCACATTGATCCGATTGATCCGTATTTATCCATAAAAAAAGACAGTTACTAATTATGTAACTGCCTTATTTTTGTGACTCTGACAGGATTCAAACCTGTAACCTTCTGATCCGTAGTCAGATGCTCTATTCAGTTGAGCTACAGAGCCGATTGCTTTTTTGTTTTTGCGTGTGCAAAGATACTGCGTTTTTTTTATTCTGCAAATTTTTTTTGGAAATTAATCGAAAAATCCCGAATCAAATATCAGATAACCGATATTTAACCCAAAGTTATAGTTATCTTTCGGATAGCTATAGCCGTTTGCATACAAACTAACGGAAACAAAAGGCAACTGAAGAACTAATGCGGCCTCACCCATATACTGGTATGATCTGAAATAATCTTCATATCGCGCTTTATATTTACCGTCTATTACCTCTTTCTGAATTTCCCGTAAAGGAACAAACCCGTACGCTTCAAAACGTAAGTGAAGTATATCGGTTATTTTCACTAATGGTATTATCCCGGCTGCCACATAATTGTC
The DNA here is from genome assembly GCA_031285685.1 of Tannerella sp. Lineage (GTDB taxonomy): Bacteria > Bacteroidota > Bacteroidia > Bacteroidales > Tannerellaceae > Tannerella. Next base: position 2,180 of record JAITVS010000178.1, on the reverse strand, counting down.
AGCACAAAAAGCTTCATTAAAAGAAAGCTTACTGTGAGGCGTAGGAGTAAATGAAGACGCCCGCAATATAGAAGCGGTATAGTTGTTACTGAATTCTTTACCACTACTAAACACAGCCTCCCCCATCAATCCGAGATTAAATTTTCGCTTCATTACCGGAAAGTTCTGCCAGGAACCTTTTATATAGAACCATTTATGTTTTCTGACATCAGAAAAATACTTACTACCCCCTGCCCTGTAATTTTCATCACCCAGTATATATTGCGCAGTCAGATACTGACGGCGGCCTTCTGTCGGATACTGCCTGTAATTGAGAGAATTTCGCTCAAACCTCAGCCCTGTATTAAACAAATTATATCTGCTTGCATCAAAATCAAGATCAGCAAAAGAAGGTGTTTGATAATAAAAATCCGTAAGCGCCCCAAGGCCGGCAAATAATTCGACTCTCGAACGGGTCAGAAAAGGAAAACCATAACGCACCCTGATAAAGCGTTCGCGTTTTTTGATAAAAGCCGGTACCACATCCTCATAAAACAAGGATTGGCTCTGTGAGTAGTTTTCATTGGAATACGCCAGTTTAAGCCCGATATATCCGGGTATACGTGCAAAAGGAAAAAATCTTCCGTCCAAAGAAACCCCGCTAAAAGAATTTCCCATCTGAAAGTTCGCATTGTAATCAGCCGATGTCTCTCCCAAACTCTGGTATCCCAACCCTAAAAACAATTGATTAGCTTGATGCGATGAAATATTTCCACCAATGGATACTTTTAATTCATCTTTGATCTTCACCGATAAATAAAGATCAAACGTTTTATTTTTCCAGTTATAAATGGCAGACGGTATAATTTCTTTTATTTTCGAATATGTCAGCATTTTAAAATAAGCACGGCGAAACTCTTCCATCGTAAATTCACCGTCTATATTGCGCGTCAGCTGTGCAGTAATATAATGCCGCTGCTCATCGTTAACCCCCGTTACATAAATATTCTTAAATCTTAAGGGAGGTAAACTTTCCCTATAGACCCTGCGACGCTCCATCACTTCTTCCACATGAACTTCACGACCGGCTCTGGCTTTTATTGTATCCATTATCGCCATGGCACGGTCATAACCTATCTGCATCACCTCTTTTGCCTTATAGAAATCTAATAGAAACACGTCCGGCAGGCGCATCTCAATCAACATTCCATCTTCCTCCGGTACAACATATTCCGTTTTCTGCATGATCATCGTTTCAATCTGATTCATCGGATTCTCCGAAGGCTTCAACCCTCCTCCGCGAACAGCCGAACCCAAAATAAAGTCAGGATTAAAATCCTCTTTCATCGCTTTTATCGGAAAATTATCGTATATACCTCCGTCAAACAACGGTACTCCGTCTTTCCAGATCGGCTTAAAAACAAAAGGAAATGTCATAGAGACACGTACGGCATCACCTAAATCCCCATTCCGGAAAGTAATCGCCTTTTTTCCATAAACATCCGCCCCCATACAACGAAAAGGAACAAACAAATTATCAAAATTCCACGCAGCTTTAGCCGTTGCCTGAGCATAAAGTTCCATAAATGCCTGGTTCATCTGTATGGGATTCATAATACTGCCGGGTATTAAACCGTCAAAAAGGACGGAATCTCTCAGGTTTAGTGAAAAATGCATAAACTGCGGGGTGTCTTCCGGCTTCTTATAATAATAAACATACTCGTTTTTCACAATTCCGGTCTGCCAGTGTCCGAATTCATCCGAAAGCATTAATTCCAGCATTTCATCCGGGGAGTAACCCATTGCGTAGAGACTCCCGACAATCGCCCCGATAGATGTTCCCGTTATATAATCAATCGGTACATTATTTTCTTCCAAAGCTTTAATAACTCCTATATGTGCAGCCCCTCTCGCACCGCCGCCGCTTAAGACCAATCCGACTTTCTGAGCCGTTGCGGTGGATAAAAAGAGAAAAAACGGAAAAATATATAACAGAAACTTTATTCTCATATTTTAAGAGTAGCTTTTAAGACTTCAAATGTAATATTTTTTCCTATCAGAACAAAGTGTGATTATTTATAATTTAAAATGTGACTATATTTTATTCCTTTTCAACTATAAAATTTTATAAAACTTAAAATCAAACATTAAAATTATTACTTTTGCAGCAGAATGAATAATCAGAAAACATTTATTTACCA
>JAITVS010000141.1 GCA_031285685.1 Tannerella sp. | reverse complement strand
CAAATATTCAAAGAGCGATGAAGGTCAGGTCTACACCTGGGCTTCTGGTACATACGATGGGAAAAATCGCCATCGCATTCATTTATCTAATTTTTTAAATACTGATTCGCATTAATTATAAAAATAGTTGTATAACTATAACTATAAATATAGTTGTATATTTGCGGCATGGAAAAAAAGGAATTGACAAAAGCAGAAGAACAGGTTATGCAAATCCTCTGGAAAATAAACAAAGGTTTTCTTAAGGATATAGTTGACCGGTTTCCAATACCTAAACCTGCGAGTACCACGGTTTCTACGGTTATAAGGGTATTGGTCGGGAAAGGATTTATCGGATATAATACTTATGGGAAAATCCATGAATACTATCCATTAATTTCAAAGAATGATTATTTCCGGAATCATGTAAAATCTATCATTACAAATTATTTTCAGGGTTCGGCTCCGGATTTCGTTTCATTTTTTGCTAATGAACAATTAAAGCTTTCGGAATTGGAAGAAATCAAAAGAATGATAGAAGAAAAGATTGAAATAATAAAAACAAAAAAATAGGCTTATGACTGTTTATTGGTGGTATATACTTAAAGTAAGTGTATGTATAATTGTGTTTTACACCTTTTATATATTGATACTTCGTCGTAGTACCTTTTTCTTACTGAACAGATTCTGTCTGATCCTGGGACTTATTCTTTCCTTTCTTATTCCTGTGCTGAATTTTTCAATATTTAAAAACCAGCCGGATATAATGTTGCCCGGAGCTATTTATCCCTTTCTGAATGAACCGGAGCCTGTTTTTTTTCAGTCGCAGGAGTTATCGGCTCGTACAGCAATAATAAATTATCCAATGGTTTTACCGGTCATATACTTTGCCGGCATGTTGATTTTGTTTTTTAAATTTTTAATTTCCATTATAAGGATTCTCCGGATTCGCAGTCATTCGGAAACCTGCCGGATTGGCGGGGGGAGAGTGTTTAAAGTCAATTCGAATTTGCCTTTTTCATTTTTAAATATGATATTTCTACCCAAAGGTGAAAATAACCGGATGATAATTGAGCATGAAATGGCGCATGTGAAGCAGTATCATTGGTTGGATCTGATGTTGATTGAAGTTGCTTCCATGTTGCTATGGTTTAATCCGTTCATCTTTTTTTACCGGAAATCCTTGAAACTTCAACATGAATACCTTGCAGATTCAAGTGTTATTAAGGATGAAAATCAGTTAGAACAGTATCTTAACTGCATATTGAAACAGATTCAGGTTATTAGTTTTGAGGGGATTATCAGTCCTTTTTATTGTAAAACGGTCAAAAAACGCATCACCATGATCACGAAACGCAAAACATCAAATAAGTATTTGGGAGTTTATTTACTGGTATTACCGCTTGTCTGCATCCTGTTATCCGCATTTTCGGATAGTAAAGCAGGGTGGGTGAGAAATAGCAAAACTGTCCAGGATGATTTGGTTCAACCCTCAATTTATCCGGTTGATTTAACGAAGGTAAAAGCTGTTGCCGGTTATGGAGAGCGAATCAATCCGGTAACAAAGAAAAGGGATTTTCATTATGGCATCGATTTTGCCGTTTCTGAAGGAGAGAAGGTCGCATCAACAGCCGGCGGAGTTGTTGTTGATGCGAAGTTTGATTCGGCGAGCGGGAATTATGTTGTTATTAAGCATAACGAGATATATTCGACTTTCTATTCTCACCTCAGGCGTATATTCGTAAAAATTGGGGATATCGTAGAAAAAGGACAGGCCATTGGCGATTCCGGTAATTCCGGATTATTAACAACAGGGGCTCATTTGCATTATGGAATATCAAAGAAAAATCGTCCTGTAAATCCGGTAAATTATTTGCCTGAATAAGCATATGAGAATAGGAAATACAGACTTACAAGCTTTACATTGATTTGAGGAGTGCGGTTTATCTGATTGGAAAAACAGAAAGCAGCCTCTGATAAAACTGTTTTATGGGGGTCAGGAATTTTACTGGATTATTATTTTTATAAAATAAATCATGAGATATAGAATCATCTTATTATTAGCTCTGATCATCAGTCAGACGGGGTTTTCACAGGGCAGAATCGAATTTACGGAGATTCGTCCGCCTTATAAATCTGTGAGTCCGGTTATTTCGGAATTGCAAAAATCAGATCCGGATAGCCTTTCGCATAAATTAAATGAGTTGTGGATCAAAATTAAAAATGAAGGATCTCCTCTGATCGAGAAGGATCCGCTTTATGATGATTATGTACATATGACCCTGGTTTATCAGGATAGTACGGAAAATAAAGACATTTCATTTGATGTTTTTGGTATTTATGACGAATACCGGTTAGGTGATATGAAAATGTACCGATTCAAAAACACGGATTTATTTTACCGGTGTTATATGGTTCCAGATGATATTTGTTTTTCATATAGGTTCATTGTAAAGGATACCCTAACCGGTAACAGCGTTTATGACATTGATAAGTATAATGGAGATCGAATCCCAACCGGTGAAAAGCAGAGTTTCAGTTATTCGGTTCTGGATTTGTGTCAAAACGATCCGGATTGGAATAAAAAAAGAGATGAAAATACCGGAAGCAGAGTTGATACGGTCGTTTTTGACAGCAGGATAATGGATAATTCAAGAAACATTTTTGTTTATTTACCTTCTGGTTACAGCCGGGAACGAAAACATAAATATCCGGTCATTTACCTATTTGATTCGTTTATTTAAGTAGATGTTCATAATTAGTTTATATAATATATTTTTCTTTACTTCGCCTGTTATTATATTAGATAGGATAATTAATAATGGGAAAGATAAAGAAATTAGAATTAA
>JAITVS010000044.1 GCA_031285685.1 Tannerella sp. | reverse complement strand
CTCGCATTCTGGAACAGGCAATAGGCTGCATTCGTAATAAAACCTCCACATGTAACCATCATTGTAGCCGGTAGTGTTTTAAACAAGTCATTCACTCCGTCAACAACCAACGGTTCTCCGGCTTCCAGACCCAGCGCAAAGCAAGCGCTCATAACCCCGGCAAGTAAAGCGACAAGAAGGCCCTTTGTCAAAGCAAAATCCTTAATCGCTTTTTTCTTATCCTCTTCAGACATATTTTTCGCACGCAGACTGCCGGCATAACCAATAACGGCAATACCCATGATAGTGATACACACTCCTATCAGCAGAATAAGTCCGTCACCCTTAAAGAGGTCCGTACCTTTCATTATTGCCGGAATGATCGTACCGAATGCGGAGCATGTTCCAAGTGCGATAGATTGTCCCAGAGCCACACCCAGATAACGCATGCTCAGACCAAATGTCAAACCGCCAACTCCCCACAAAACGCCAAAAAACATAGCTTTAAGTGAAGCGGAAGAATCAACTGTCAAGATTTGCCCAAGACTACTACCTTCGGGTACTGCGAGTAAAGCCCCCAGAAATGGAAAGATCAACCAGGCAAAAATTCCCTGTGTAAGCCAGAAACTTTCCCACGACCAGTCCTTTACTTTATTGATAGGTACATACGAGCTTGACTGCCCGAAACTACCTACCGCTATAATTAATAATCCTATTAATGTATTCATATTTTAAATAATAAAAGCCAGGTTATAGCCCCATGTCAGAAAATACAGTTCTATAAACCTGGCAATTATAATTACTTACGTTTTGACGTTACCGCTTTTTCGTATTGTTCTATTTCCGCAACATAATCATCACCGGCAGGCACTCCATTCTGCAGACAGAACATATCCCAGATAGCGCCCCATGGCATATTTTTCATCTCTTCCTGTAATGCAAGACGTTGGAAAAATTTGTCTTTCGCTTCATATTGCTGCAATTTTTTCTGCGGCTCAAGTAATGCCATCAGCAGGGCTTTCTGCGTAGAACGTGTTCCAATCACATAAGCTCCGATACGATTAATTGATGCGTCAAAATAATCCAATCCGATATGTACGCGATCCAATGCGTTACAACGTATGATTTCACGTGTAAGATCCAACAGGTCATCATTGATAATTACGACATGGTCACTGTCCCAACGGATCGGGCGGCTGACATGTAACATGATTTCAGGAGTAAATAATAACAAACAGGAAATTTTATCCGCCACACTTTCCGTCAGATGGAAATGTCCGGTGTCAAGCGTTACGATTTTACCTTTCTTTGCTCCATAACCAAGATAAAAATCATAAGAACCGACCGTATAACTTTCAAGACCGATACCAAATAGTTTGGCTTCGATACAGTCTTTCATATTTTTATACTTGGTTGTAAAAATCTCATCCAATGATTGTTCTAAAATCTGCCTGTATTTCAGCCTGTTAGCCGGAACTTCCTTACTTCCGTCATGAATCCACAAGTTCATAATACAAGGATCTCCCTGGAATTTACCCATAGCTTCACTTACCTTACGGCAACGTTTGGTATGTTCGATCCAGAAATCACGGATTCCTTTATCCGGATTTGCCAAAGTAAGGCTTCCACTCTTCGGATGGGAGAAAGAAGTTGAATTAAAATCCAGCTTCATGTTATTTTCTTTCGCCCACTCCATCCAACTCTGAAAATGTTTAGGCTCTACCTGGTCACGGTCCACAATTTTCCCATCAAAATCCCCGTATATTTCATGAAGATTCAAACGGTGTGTACCTGGAATCAATGAAGTTGCTTTCGTTATATCAGCACGCACTTCATCAATGCTACGCGCACGTCCGGGATAATTACCCGTTACCTGAATACCGCCGGTCAGTGCGCCGCCCTGATTTTCAAATCCGACCACATCATCCGTTTGCCAGCAATGCAGGGATATTGATATTTTCTTCAACGCCGCCATGGCTTTTTCCGTATCTACACCATGTTCTGCATAACGTTCTTTTGCCGCTTCATACGCCTTTTTAATTGCACTGTCTTTCATATTGTTTACAATTTATTGATTAATAATAATTTATTTAGAATTCAATTCATAATTCAATCCAGGAAGAATCTTCCTACTTTACTTCCGGCATAAATGTTTTAACATCAAATGCTTTAGCTACTATTCTGCGTATCTCCCAACGATCCTTCACCAAACCGGCCGCCTTCGCCTGCATCATACAGTTTCCGATAGCCGTAGCTTCCGAAGGCCCGGCTACAACCGGCATGCCCAGGGCATTTGCCGTCATTTGGTTAATTAACTCATTCTGAGAGCCGCCACCTATAATATGAAGTTTTTCTATCGGGAACAAAACCATTTCGGATAACATCCCGATCACATCCACATAACGACGTACAAGACTCTCAAAAATACAACGGATATATTCCGCATCACATGTTGGTGGAGCCATACCGTTCTCTTCACAGATTATAGCAATCATTTTTGTCATGCTTGCCGGGTTCGCCAAACGAGGATCGTCCGGATTTACATATGATTTTACATCACCGGAATGCATAGCCATTTCCATTATTCCGGAATAAGTATAGGTACGTCCTTCACGCTCCCATTCTTTACGGCACTGTTCCAGCAACCACATTCCGGTTATATTTTTAAGGAAGCGTGTGGTTCCTTCTACTCCACCCTCATTTGTAAAATTCTTCTCATATGAATCCTTTGTCAGGATAGGTGTTTCCGTTTCCACTCCCATCAGACTCCATGTTCCGCTGCTCAGGTATGCAAAATTCGGATCTTCCGCAGGAACCGCAAGAACAGCCGAAGCCGTATCATGTCCGGCTACCGTGACAACAGGGACTTTCCCTACTCCAGTTTCTTCTGCTAACGCGTCGGTCAGTGTACCGATCACGGTTCCCGGATCCGTCAACGGATGAAGTAATGACGGGGATACCCCCATTGCTTCCAGTAACGAAGGCTCAAACTGACGTGTACCGGGGTTCAGGATCTGTGATGTCGACGCTTCGGTGTATTCACAAACTTGCTTTCCCGTAAGCATATATGATAACAAATCCGGCATAAACAAAATCTTATCTGCCTGCGCCAATGGCGAAAAATCTTCCTGCTTGGCACGATACAGTTGAAAAAGACTGTTGAAATTCATAATCTGAATGCCGGTCATTCCATAAACTTTATCTTTTGACACCAGTTTAAAATAATCTTCCGGAGCGCCATCCGTATACGGATCACGATATGCACGGGGCAAACCGAGTATCGTTCCGTCTTTACCGATATAACCGAAATCAACCCCCCAGGTATCAATACCTATAGATGTCAGTTTGATACCCTGTCTGCCACACTCCATTAATCCTTCTTTCAACGATTTATATAATCCGAAAACATCCCAGTAATATTTTCCGTGAAGCTCCATAATTGCATTGGGAAATCGCGTAAGTTCTCTCATTTCAAAATTGACACCATCAAAAATCCCCAGAATGGAACGTCCGCTGGTTGCTCCTAAATCAAAAGCCAAAAAATAATTTTTCTCCATGGTATTAATATTTTCTATATTTCATTCTTTGGCAAAAATATCTTATATTTCTGTCTTATACAATTATTTTTTTGATTTTTATTATTTCATTTTTGACAGTAATACCTTCTTTTCTGCAATCCGGAAAAATCCCGCATGAATAAAGCTATGGATAAATATGATGTGAAAGCGCTGTCGTACAGCCGGTTTTCATACTTTCAATATTATCATAGACAAAAACAATAATTATTTGCCAATTAAACAAAGAATTTTCATGTATCTTATCAGCATATCACCTGATATCTTCTGATAAGTTAAAACTTAGACCTGCCGTATTCAATATTTATGGAAAACAATACATATCTTTGCGCAGGTGAAAGAAACGCCGGTAAAAGCCCCTTTTTTCCACCGGGCAAAAACCGATCGTCATGCTTAAGAATTACAGAAAGCGACTCTTACATCTCATTGAAATCATAATAAATAAGAATAAATGAAAACAATCATCTTTTTACTTGTGTCAATACTCACAACAAATGGCGGGTTTGCTCAAAATCAGGAGGCTTCAAAGGATAGCATTCCCATATTCTTTAACGAGATTAAAGTCGCCGCCAAAAAGAACACAAGTCTATGGAACAATAATTTATACGGAGCCATACTTTTGGTTGATCCGCAAACCCGGCAAGTCTTTTCAAACGAACCCGATACAGCAGGAATCTTAAAACCCGAAGGAGATATTTATTCCGGAATTTTACCTGATAATATCATTATTGCCAATACTGCAATCAACTGGAACGGAAAACGGTGGGCCATGATTATGCTTCCGCTCCCTCAAAACAAACAGGCCCGAATTAGTCTGCTGGCTCATGAATCATTTCACAGAGTACAACCCATGCTAGGATTTGCGATCAGGGATATCGTAAATAATCATCTTGACGATAAAGACGGCAGAATATATTTACGCCTGGAATTGGAAGCACTAAAAAAAGCTATTCAGGCATCATCGAAAAGGGAGTTACAACAGTGCCTGACCGATGCCATGACTTTCAGAAAATACCGGAATATGCTTTATCCCGATACAGATACGACAGAAAACCTCTTGGAGTTAAACGAAGGTATAGCAGAATTCACAGGATTGATTATTGGTGGAAGAAGTAAAAAACAAATGACAGACTATTTTGTAAACGGCATAAATAATTTTTATACCAATCCTACATTTGTTCGTTCATTCGCGTATTTTACCACTCCGGTCTACGGCTATTTATTATACGGTAAAAACAAGAACTGGAATATAAGCATTACAGACAGTACCAATTTGACAGATTGCTTTATCAGAGCATTCCATATCGACCTGCCAATTGACTTGAAAAAGTCGGTTGACATCAACTCCGGTAATTATAACGGAAAGATTATTGTGCAGGAAGAGGCAACAAGAGAAGAAAAAATTAAAAAGTTGGTTGCCGAGTATAAGTATAAATTCATTGAGTCGCCTCATTTCGAATTACAATTCGAAAAAATGAATATTTCCTTTGATCCAAGGAATATTATGCCGATAGAAGATAAAGGAACCGTTTATCCGAATATCAAAGTAATTGACCTGTGGGGTATTCTGACAATTGATAACGGAGCTTTGTTAAGTCCGGACTGGGATAAAATCTCCATATCAAACCCTGTTGAAACAGAAGGAAAAAAAGTAATCGGCGATGGTTGGACGCTTGAACTGACAGACGGCTACATCATAGAAAAAGAGATGCAAACCGGCAACTATAAACTGAATAAGAAATAAAACTGAACGTACCGGTATATGCAGACATAGTTAGGATTTATACGGTTGAAATATTCGTTTTAGCCGGTAAAATTATTTTTTGCATCTTTGACTTGATTTGTTGCATTGGTAACTTGAATCTGCCATTTGCTTTCTCTGGCTGTATTCTTCTGATTTCTGCAAAATTTTACATACCTTTGCCTCGTATAGTGATGAAAACAACAAACACTCGATATGGATACTGCTCAGAAAAACAAGTTGTTTTATCTTTCTATCGGAGGAAACGATGAAGATTGGGGCATTGTTGTGACCACAGTGGGATATCAGTCTATACCTCCCCGCACACACTATCCGCCGGTACAACATCCGGACACCTATTTATTTACTCCCGACAAGGGACGTGTTATCAACGAATACCAGTTGGTTTATATAACAGATGGCAGCGGTTGGTTTTCCTCTCAACATATGAAAAAGAGGCAAAAAGTGACAGCCGGTACCATGATATTACTTTTTCCCGGTGAATGGCATAGTTATGCACCCGATTCGCTAACGGGCTGGAACGAATACTGGGTAGGATTCCGCGGAATCCATATTGATAACCGTGTAAAAAAGGGGTTCTTTTCAAAAAAAGAACCTCTGCATCGTATTGGCGTAAACAGTTCTATTGTTGAACTATACGAAGATATAATAAGAATCGCCCAAAAAGAAAAGGCAGGTTACCAGCAAATGATTTCAAGCATTGTCCTGTCAATCCTGGGTACAGTTTATTACAAAAGCAAAAATGAACAATACACAGATTCATATATCGTTGATAAAATAAACGAAGCTCGTAGCATCATAAAAAGCAATACGGAAAATACGATCCCGCAAGAGGATATTGCTAAAAAGTTAGGGTTGGGTTATTCGTGGTACAGGCGAATGTTTAAAGAATATACAGGCGTTTCACCTGCTCAGTATCATCTTCAGCAAAAACTGATGAAAGCAAAGGAATTTCTCACGACTACAGATAAAACTATTTCAGAGATCGCTTACTCACTGCGTTTTGAAAATGTATGCCAGTTCTCTACATTTTTTAAAAAGAAGGAAGGCATTACTCCTTCCGAATTCAGGAAACGTACACATTAATCATTTTATACAATAAAAAAGATGAACACTAAAGTTAAAATAATAGCAACTGTTTTGTTATCAGGCATAATGATAACCGGTTGTAAACAAAAAGCAACCATCAATCCGGAGGCTGAAAACGATATCAAATTCGACTCCATTTTAGTAAATAAAACGTACTATCTGTTGGGAGATACAACCAATCCATTCTGCTCCCTTGAATCTACATTTATTTACCCGTCCGATTACAAAAATAAAGAAGTATTGAACAAGGTAAGCCGCCATTTTATAAACTCATTCTTTGGGGAAGACACGGCTTCGGTCACACCTCAGGAAGCAATGAACAAATACGTACAAAAATATATTGAAGATTATAAAGAGCTTGAAAGCGATTTCATAACCGAAACAAAAATAACCGGGGAGAAACCGTCACAGGAATCATGGTACGCATATTACGAAATGTCATCAAACGAAATCCTTTTTAACAGGTGCAATCTATTGAGTTATACCGTTTCGGTTGAATATTACACCGGCGGCGCACATGGAGGCCATGGATATAATAATCATGTATTATATCTCAAAAATGGAGAAGAACTTGAAGAAGAGGATCTGTTCATTGACAACTATCAGGACGACCTGTCACAAATAATTGTTGCTGCCATCGCTTCGGATAATAGCGTTTCGGCTCCGGAAGAACTTGAAAACATGGGCTATTTCAATATCAAAGAAATATATCCGAATAATAATTTCCACATTGATGGAGAAGGTATTACATATACATTCAACGAATTTGAAATTGCAGCCTATTTTGTCGGAAGGATAGATGTATTCCTTTCATTCGATAAAATCCGCCATCTGATACGTGAAGATTCACCTGTTGCACCCCTTGTTTTTACAATAAAATGAACAATCTCCTCCTGAAAAAATATTTTCCCGGGATAACCGGTGAACAAACAGAGCAGTTTGACGCTTTAGGTGAGTTATATTCTGATTGGAATACAAAAATTAACGTCATATCACGCAAAGATATAGACAACCTTTATATGCATCACATCCTCCATTCGTTAGGTATAGCAAAATTCATACACTTTACCGACGGAACTCATGTTATGGATGTCGGTACCGGAGGAGGTTTTCCGGGCATACCGCTCGCAATATTATTTCCGGAAGTCCGGTTTCACCTCATCGACAGTATCGGAAAAAAAATCAAGGTGGCACAATCCGTTGCCGATGCCGTCGGATTAAGAAATGTAACCACAAGGCACTGCCGTATTGAGGAGGAAAAAAACAAATTCGACTTTGTCGTAAGTCGTGCCGTAATGACACTGCCGGAATTAGTAAAGCTTGTCCGGAAAAACGTCGGCAAAGGACAACGTAATGCACTCCCGGACGGACTGATTTGCCTGAAGGGAGGTGATCTGCACAAAGAAATATCGTCATTCGGTAAAAATGTGATTACAACGGAACTTAGCAACTATTTCGATGAAGAATTTTTCGAAACAAAAAAAATAATATACATACCCTTATGATAAACATAAAACTGTTCACATTCAACTTTTTCGGAGAGAATACATATTTGTTATATGATGAAACAAAAGAAGCAATACTGATCGATTGCGGATGTATCACCCCGGACGAAGAGGAAACCTTATCCGGCTTTATCGACGAAAACAAACTGACATTGAAAAGACTATTAAATACACATTATCACTTTGATCATGTAGTTGGAAATGCATATATTTTCCGTAAATATGGTATACGACCGGAAATCCACAGAAAAGAAAAAAACATAAACTCCCCCACCCTCAATATGCAGGCATCAAGATTCGGTATACCGATGAATTTCGAAGAGACAGAATCGCTGAGAAATATAGAAGACAATGAAGAAATACATTTCGGCAACTCCGCAATCAAGGCTATTCTTGTACCGGGCCATTCTCCTGCAAGTCTCGCATTCTACAGCGAAGCCGATCATTTTGTAATTGCCGGTGATGTTCTTTTTCTCGGCAGCATCGGACGTACCGACCTTTGGGGCGGTGATTTCAGCACACTTATATCAAGCATTCAAAACCGACTTCTGACTTTACCGGACGACACCATTGTATACCCGGGACACGGCCCGTCTACGACCATTGGTGCAGAGAAATCCAATAACCCGTATCTTTAAATAGGTGTTGTGTATTTATTTAGTAATATTTCAATCGATACGATCTTCCTAATCTTTTTTCTTAGAATTATCCCCCTTAACTTGATACTTAAATCAAGCAAAAGCACTTTTTATTGCAATTTATACAAATTATACTATTAGAAAACAAAATACGAATATCACCCTAATCAAGAAACAAAAAAAACATAATATACTATAAAAAACGGACAATAAAATATAAAACACAATAATAACAGAACATAAAACACATAGATAAAACCCTAATAAACAAAATATTATAATATGAATAAAAAATATCATTAAAATATATAACATTTTTATTTGTATATTTATATTCACATAGTATATTTGCAAAATATTATTAATAAAAAAAGTTTATTATGAAAAATTTACTATTATTACTAACAACAGCAATCGTATTATTTTCCTGCAGTAGTCAGGATGAAGTAATTAACCAGAATGAAGTAATTGAGAAAGAAGATCTAATGCTTACTGAAGAAAACACGGAAGAAATAAAATTAAGGATAGCATCTCCTGATCTTCCGATATATGCTCCGTCCAACCTTCAAGAGATTTATGAATATGCATCTTTTGAAAATGGTAAATATTATGATTTTTATTACAGAACGACAAAACCTGGTAATTCTTTCTATGATTCCAGAAGCGGCAGAACATACGTATATCAACGTGTTTTAGGAAAATTTGCTAAAAATCTACTCCCTTATCGTAATGGAGGTTATTTTGGAGTTGAAATATGTAGATTAGTCTATATTCCCAGTTCTAATACATATTCTTTTGTTGTCTATGAAGCTAGACCCAATGGTGATTATTACGAGCCACGTGTTATTGCAGAAGAGTTAGGTTTTACTATATACAACAACGACCTCGATGACAGCCATAATTATTATGACGGACATTGGGGCGAATTAAAATATTATACAAGTAAAGAAGGTAATAATGAATATCACGTCGGGACAAAACGTCTTTTTGACTCTGATGATATAGAAGATTGGGATGCAGATCCAGAATGGTATAAAAGATGGAACGGCATAGCTCTATGGCCAATCGGTATAATAGTAAAATAAGTACTAACAAAACAAGGTGGCTTCGGTCGAAGGAGCTGAAAAATAGTTAGGATTCTATTTTGATAAAATCGGTAAATATTCAAATGAAATAATGGATATTTACCGATTTTTTTGTTATCTTAAAAGCCTAAATAGAAATATTTATGTTCTCAACGATGCCATTTTTTGCAATTATTATGCGATTATATTTATACGATACATTACCTAAATTACCCTAGAGTACTTTGCGAAGGTAGCAAAATAATATTTTCCTTTGTTTTGTTAACCTCCTAAAACGGAACAAAGGCTCTACGAAATACATCGTAAAGCCTTTATTCATCTATGTTTCAGTTCGTGATTCCGGAGCGATTCGAACGCTCGACCCACAGCTTAGAAGGCTGTTGCTCTATCCAGCTGAGCTACGGAACCTTTCTTCTTTCGGGCTGCAAAGTTAAACATTTTTTCAGATTCCCCAAACCATGAACAAAATAAATTGTATCATTTAAATATTTTAATATTTTCCATATTAACGAAAACATTGTAAACTTGCTTGTTTTAACATAAATATTTACTTACTTAGCAGCCTGAACAATGTATATAACCTGGAAAATTGAAGTATAAATTCATATACATAGTATCTCTTGTTTTTTTTCTTTGCCAGTTTGCAAAAGGTAAAGTGACAGACTCTTTACCCGAAAGAAAGATACCATCCGGACATTCTTTAGATGATATAATCGACAAGACTATAGAAACCGCCCCTATATATAAAAATTTAATCGAAGAATATACTGCGAATTTATACACCAAAGGATACATCAACATTAAAAAAAGTAATATTCTTATCAACTATATCCCTTCCATGTTCAAGTTGAAAAAAGGAATAAAAGAATATATAACGGAATCATACAGTGAACTACATTATACGGCACCGGATATATTCGATAGAAAAATTATAGCGTATCACGGCACAATAGATAAACCAAAAGGGTTTAATAATGAAGTGCTCGATAATTTTGATATTAATATTTATGATAATTCTGTTTTCAATGTAAAACTAATGTCGCCGATATCACAAAATGCGAAAAAATATTATGACTATAAAATAGATTCAACATATTATGACGAAAACGGCAAGTACTTATATCATATATCATTTACTCCAAAATATAATAGCTACCAGCTTTTTGAAGGCTATATGATTATATACGACGACACATGGAAAATCCATGAATTCAAATTCAAAGGGCGTTCCGAATACCTGAATTATACAAATAAAGTACAAATGGGAAAAAATGATTCCCTTCCGGAAGGTTGCCTTCCCGTAAGATTTGATTCTGACATGTCTTTCCATCTTCTCGGAAATGTTTTTGAGGGACATTTCACAATTGATATGGATTACAAGACGGTAAAACTATCTGAAAATGATATCATTAATGAAAATGATAAAAGCAAATATGATCTGACCCAATCTTTTACTTTAAGAAACGATACCTCCGCATACATACTCGCTGACAGTTGTTATTTTGCAAAACTTCGCCCTTTTCCCCTGACAGAGAAAGAGGAAAGTCTATATCAAAAGTATTATGTTGAAAAAGGAAATATCAGTATTGAAAACAAAGGTCAAAACAAAAAAAGCATATTCTGGGGTGATGTCGGAGATCTCCTTGTCGGAAGTTACTCCATCAACTCTCCTCAAATAGGAAAAATGCGTTTTTCACCTTTGTTAAATCCATTTCTGTTAAGTTACAGCGACAAAGACGGAATTTCATACAAACAAAGAATCCGTTATCAGCGAATGTTCAGCAAAAACAAATTATTGAATATAACCCCGATGGTAGGATATAATTTCGAATACAACGAGTTTTACTGGCGCATGCCGGTAAAATTTGAATATTTTCCTGAAAAAATGGCAACCTTTAATCTCAATATCGGAAACGGAAACCGTATATACAGTAGTGAAATCATCGATGAATTAAAAGAGATCCCGGATAGCATTTTTGATTTTGATAAAATACACCTGGATTATTTCCGCGATTTCTATGTGGACTTCTTTCATAGCATTGAAATTTTTAACGGACTGTCTGTTGATGCCGGATTTTCTATGCACCATCGTTCAGCTATAAAAAAATCGGATTTTGACAAACCGGATGACTTACCTGTTGAAGTCAGAAGTGAATATGACGATATATTCAGAAACAAATACGTCAGTTTTGCTCCACGGATAAAAGTTTCGTGGACTCCGATGCAATATTACTACAAAGCTGAAAAGAGGAAAATAAACTTATACTCAAAGTGGCCAACCTTTTCATTTGATTATGAGCGCGGAATAAAAGGAGTATTTAAAAATTCCAGTCAGTTCGAAAGACTGGAAATTGATATGCAGCATACCGTACCATTCGGACATTTACGAACTCTGTATTACCGGGCCGGAGCCGGAGTATTCACAAATAAAGAAGACATGTTTTTTGTGGATTTCAGAAATTTTGAAAAAAACAATCTCCCGTCAGGCTGGAATGACGATATCGGGGGAACGTTTCAAATTCTGGACAGGCGCTGGTATAACTCATCCAGAGAATATTTACGCGCCAACTTAACGTATGAAGCCCCATTCCTATTGATTCCATACATTTTTAAACGTGTACCTTACATTCTCAACGAAAGATTATATTTAGGTATTCTGACCATGCCCCACCTTAACCCTTATATTGAAATAGGATACGGAATCGGAACTCATATCTTTGATTTCGGCGCATTTGTCAGTAATAAAAACGGAAAGGTCCATGACTTTGGAGTAAAACTGACGATAGAACTATTTAACAGATAAATTTACTTCTGTTCCGGCTTTTTGGGCTCCTCTTTATCCTGTTTTTCCTGCTCCTTCAGTTCTTTTTTATCCAATTTTGCATTTTCCTTTTGCTCCCGCTGGAATTGTTTTTCTTTTTCAATCGCCTCTTTTTTGGCGAATTTTTCCTTTTCTTCCAGCTCTTTCTGTTCTTTCTTTTTCTGCAGTTCTTTCTCCTTCAATTCTCTCTTTTTCTGCTTAGCCTTTTCGAGCAATTCTTTTCGGTATTGTTTTTCCTTTTCTTCAGCTTCCCTCTTTTCCCTCCTGGCATCCTTTTTCTCTTCATTCTTCTTTTTCTCCACAACGGGAGCGGTAATAGGAGTTCCGGGAGTATATATAAGCGTATCAGGCGCTGCTGATTTAACCGTTTCCGGTTTTGATGTATCTGTGGGTGGTACGGATTTCGGCGTCTTGGTAACCGGAACCTTCGTCTCCGGAACAGAGACATAAATCGTATCCGAAGTGGAAATATAGACCGTATCCCGAACATATACAACCTGCTTATCAGGAACTGATATATAAACTGTATCAGCCTGCGTATATATAAACTGCGTATCCCGAACAAATTTGTATATGAATTGCGTATCAGTCACAGATTTATAAACAATCTGTGGTGTCGGTGCCGGTGCTGACTCACGTTTAACCGGAGTCTCTTTTGGAGTCTCATATTCAGTTTGAATCCTTGATACTGATGCGGTTTTGATTTTCCGGTCCGGCTTTTCCTGACTTCCTGCTTCATCAATAAAACGCTGAAAAATTCTGCGCATTGCATTATCTCTCGTTACGCGAACTTCCGGGTGAAACTGTACTCCCAGGATCCAGTTCTCATCATCAATTTTTTCTATTACCTCTACAATCTTATCAGTCGATTTTCCTGCCACACGAAATCCTTTGGCAACATCTTTTATCGCCTGATGATGCGAACTGTTTACCATTAACATTCTGTCCCTCACAATATCGGCAAAAACCGTATGATCTTCAACAATGACAGAATGTGAAGCTTCTTCCTTCAATTGTTTCTGACGGTGTCTGACACTGTTATCATAATATTGAGCGGATAGATCCTGATATAATGACCCTCCGTATGCTATATTAATCAGTTGAATTCCACGGCAAATACCTAATACAGGAATACCCCGTTCGGCTGCCAGGCGAAGCAACTTCATGTCAAATTTATCCCGGGGAGCATTTATTTTTCCCATCTGCGGAATCGGGCGCTCATTATAATAAACAGGATCAAAATCTTCTCCCCCCGTAAAAATGATTCCATCCAAAGAATTCAATAACTCTATAATCTTCTCATCATCAGTCATTAATGGAACAACTACAGGTATCCCACCAGTCAATAAGACGGCATCTACATACGAACGCGGAACAGCGGCATTCGTCCCGTCCTTATGCATATCAGATATACCGATAACCGGACGCCTCTCCGCATCAACAAAACACACACACCATGATAGTACTACAGATAATAAGATTACACGCCTTACACCTTCCATCCTCAACTCCATTTTAAAATTAATCGCGCAAAGATAGTGATTTTTTAGAATACTGCTTGGTTCCGAAGTATAAAATCAACAATCGGCTGCGGATCTATCAAACTATGCGGATGATGGTCTACTCCCTGTTTTATAATCAGTTCAACTGTCCCACCCAACATCTGGTAACGGGTATTTATTACTTCCATATTCTCTTCAAAAGGCACAACCTGGTCACTATCTCCACAAACACTGATTATAGGAATATTCGCTTTTGCCAAAGGTGCTAAATTATCGATGGGATTTCCCGTAAAGTGCTCCATGTCTGCCTCTGTTAAATTCCACTCTTTCAATAAATCACTCCATAAATCGGCTCTTTCTCTTCCGGGCCAGCTAAATACATCACACACCGGCGCATCAAGATAAATACAAGCAACTTTATCCACATTTTGAATAGCCCAGTTCAAAGCATACAAGCCGCCACGGCTAAATCCTTCCAATGTCACTTTGGGTGAAAGATGATAACGATCTATCATATAATGATAAAAATCAGCTCCTAACGCAACGGAATGCGGACTTCCATAACAATGTGTCAAATCAAAATAAACCACATGAAATCCTTTTTCCAATAAAGCTTTATCGACACTGGGAAATGCATTAAAAAAAGCCGGACGCCAAATCCACGGTTTCCCTTCAGCTATTTTTTCAGGAACAACAATAATCACATCCCTTTCCTCAAACTGAAAATCATAACGTGTTCCCCCATTCCACTGACTTTTCGAATCAGAAACCACATATTGACTTTGGCAAATCAGTATAAAAAATAAAATTACAAAAACTGAGTATTTCATTTTATTCTATATTAAAACATTCTACAAAAAAGAACATATAGATCGATTACTAATAAATTTCATATTATTTTTATCTATTGACATATATATTTTACTCTACAAATATACTTTGATTTTATTTATTGAACAACAGGCTTGTTTTTCAATGTACCTCCTTCATTATATTGTTGATTATTAGGCAAACCTCTCTTACCGACGCCATCTTCCATCAGTTTCTTCAACTCGTCCAAATGAGATTGATATACGCCTCTGGGCTTGATATCGTATTTCTTGCAGATGGATGCAGCCATACCAACCACTTCTCCCATCATTCCTGTCGTACGCATAACGCGGACTGTTGTACCTAGGGCAACATGAGTCACACTTATATTACGACCTGCCATAAACAAGTTGTCGATATTCCGGGAATACAGACACCGATAAGGTATCGGATACGGATAAATATTGATATGCTTCGCGATCGACTTAAACTCCTGATCCGGGAAGTTTTTTGTATTATCGGGATCCGGATAGTGCAAATCGATACTCCAGATCGTAGCGGCTGTTCCGTCTTCATGCATCACATACTTACGGAGATCATCTTCCTTCAATAAAATGTACATGATAAATCTGAATTTTTACACAGAACCTTTAAAATGTAAAAGTTAATGACCTTGTTAAAAAGTCAGGTATGAATATTAAAAAAATACAGGGCTTTTATGCTAATACATAAAAACCCTGCACTGACTATATTTTCAATAAATATTTACCTGCTTATCCGAGCAAACTATACGCTGCTGTCAGGCCGGCCATTACAATGGAAACCATACTCATTAATTTAATAAGGATATTCAGAGACGGGCCGGAAGTATCTTTAAACGGATCGCCTACCGTATCCCCAACAACCGTAGCCTTATGATTATCCGAACCTTTTCCGCCCATATTACCCTCTTCAATATATTTCTTAGCATTATCCCATGCTCCGCCGGCATTCGCCATAAACACAGCAAGAACAAATCCCGCACCTAATCCACCGACAAGTAACCCCAACACGCCTGATACACCGAAAATCACCCCGACAAGAACCGGAACTATAATCGCCAGCAACGAAGGTAGCAACATCTCACGTTGCGCTCCCTTAGTTGATATCTCCACACAGCGGGCATAATCAGGCTCTGCCGTTCCTTCCATTATTCCTGCAATAGTACGAAACTGACGACGTACTTCTTCTACCATATTCTGTGCTGCACGACCCACAGCATTCATCGTCAGCCCGCAGAATAAAAATGCCATCATGGATCCGATAAAAACACCCACTAAAACAATAGGATTCATCAAAGATACATTATAATAATTCATAAAGTCCTGAAATGATGCATTGGCAACCTGAATCACATCGCCGTTAGGCATTTCCAGAACCGTTTCCCCGACCCTGATTAAGGCTATTTTAATTTCTTCTATATAGGATGCAAGCAGTGCTAATGCGGTTAATGCAGCCGATCCGATCGCAAATCCTTTTCCCGTAGCCGCTGTCGTATTTCCTAATGCATCAAGGGCATCCGTTCGTTGACGTACCTCCGGCGGAAGATTACTCATCTGGGCATTACCACCCGCATTATCTGCGATCGGTCCATACGCGTCCGTCGCAAGTGTTATACCCAGTGTAGAAAGCATACCCACAGCTGCAATGGCTATACCATAAAGGCCAAGGCACATATTTTGCGCCTCAAGCATATTTGCCACATCAAACTGGATAGCCGACAGATATGATAAGATGATAGCAACACTAATAGTAATAACCGGAATTGAGGTCGACACAAAACCGAGCCCTATTCCGGAAATGATAACAGTAGCAGGACCGGTCTGGGAACTTTCCGCGATTTTGCGTGTCGGCTTATAACTGTGAGAAGTAAAATATTCTGTCGCCTGGCCGATTATTATACCTGCGACAAGACCTACAACAACAGAAAAAGAAATCCCTATCCAGTTATGCAGGTCAAGTAAATAAAATATACAGAATGTAGCAATCACAATAAAAAACGAACTTATATTGACACCCCGGCCCAAAGCAGAAAGAAGCTGCTTCATGTTTGCACCTTCTTTTGTACGGACAAGGAATATCCCGATGATGGAAAGTAACACCCCGGCAGCAGCAATAAGCATCGGTGCAAACACAGCTTTTAACTGCATTTCAGGACTAAAAGCAAATGCCGCGGCGCCTAAGGCCGCTGTGGCAAGGATAGCACCGCAGTATGACTCATATAAATCAGCTCCCATCCCTGCAACATCACCCACATTATCACCCACATTATCCGCAATGGTTGCAGGATTACGGGGGTCATCTTCCGGAATACCGGCCTCTACTTTACCGACAAGATCCGCTCCTACATCGGCGGCTTTTGTATAAATCCCTCCGCCCACACGTGCAAATAAAGCCTGCGTTGAAGCCCCCATTCCGAAAGTCAGCATGGTTGTCGTTATATTCATCATCTTATGACCTCCGTCATCCGTTATAAAATGGTCCAGAATAATATACCATACCGATATAT
>JAITVS010000023.1 GCA_031285685.1 Tannerella sp. | reverse complement strand
ATAATTCTTCCGATCCCAATTTGTAAGAACTCCTGATATTTCCGACGGCAAACTGTTTGATGCCGGAACTAAAACATCATCAAATACGTGATGCAGAGTCCCCGATGCCGGATACCAATCCGTAACCGAGCGGGTAACCGTTTTCCCATTACTTCTCGATGTAATCTGACGATTTATACCGCGTTCTCCCTTATAAACGGTAACCGTATCCGCATCGTAAGTCCAGTAAGGAAGATAAACACCTTTCATTCGTTCTTCTGCGGACAGCTCCTTGGCAAATCCGGAAGGAGCAAACCACCGCGAAGATACCCACTTATGAAAACGTTCATTGCAAACCTTCTTCCCTACTTTAAACGGCAGTATATATTCAGGTTTCCATGCACGACGATGTTGCGATTCTTTTAACACAATAGGTGTTCCGCAGAAAGCGCATGAAAAAGAGGTCGTGTTTTCCGGAAATGTCGTATGTGCTCCACATTGCCCACATGAAACCTCTGCAACAAGCGTTTCTGCTTTGTACCACATTTCCGGATGTTCGGACCATTCCGTAAAATCATTTTCCTTGATTTCCGCAGGAGTAAGATTAAGTTCTACTTTCGTCCCGCAATGTTCACAGGTAAGCTTTTCAACTTCAGGCGAATAGATAAGAATTCCTCCGCATGCGGGACATTTACCTTGTACCGTATCACCAGATTTTACAGTATCATCAGACACGTTAAAACCACGTACTTCATCCATAACTTTACTCTATATTCTATTCGGATGGTATCGGAGGAGGAACAGCGCCAAATAACAGGGATAACTCAGCAACAGCATCAGCGACAATCCATTCAGTCATTCCCTGAGTCCAGACCTGTGATTGTCGTGTGAACTGCCCCTGTTTTATCATCTGCTGCAATTGTGAAACATCGAATGGACCGGTCTGCTGTCCGTTTACTGCCACCTAATAGACTTTCTGCTGCGGTATTGGGGGAGGAACCGCCCCACTCTGCTGGTTAGCAGAACCATTTCCCTGCTGATTCATCATTTGCTGTGCCATTTGCCCAGCCATAGCAAACCCCATACCCATGCCCATCGCGTCACCGGCAGGCGAACCGCCACCGGGATTTTCCGCTCCGGCTCTCAAGGCATCGGCAAACTGAAATTGAGTATACTTACCCATATCTCCGACAATCCCCATGCTGGTACGTTTATCAAGTGCTTTTTCCACCTCTTCCGGCAAAGACACATTTTCTACGAGGAATTTAGTAATTTCAATTCCCAGATCATCAAAATCGGCATTCAGACTGCTTTGCAATGCAGCAGAAAACTCATTCAGATTGGAAGCTATATCCAATGCCGCAATTTTAGATTCCCCTAAATGATCGGTAAATTTGGTAATAATAAAATTACGCAATTGCTCCTGTATCCCTTCCGTCGTAAAATTACCGTCTGTTCCGGCTACATTTTTAATGAACTTAGTGGGATCGCTGCTTATTCTGAAGCAATAAGTTCCGTATGCCCGCATCCGAATCGGGCCGAATTCCGGATCACGCAGCATAATCGGATTCTTCGTTCCCCATTTCAGATTCAGAAACTGTTTTGTATTTACAAAATACACCTCCACTTTAAACGGAGAATTAAAGCCGTACTTCCATCCTCTAAGTGTAGTAAGTATAGGCATATTGGCAGTCGTCAATTCATAACGCCCGGGTTGATAAACATCAGCAAACTTGCCCTGATCTACCAGAATAGCGACCTGCGACTCACGCACTATCAGTTGCGCACCGTTTTTAATCTCATTCTGATAACGTGGAAAACGCCAGATCATGGTATCCTGAGTATCATCAAGCCATTCTATTATATCAATAAACTCATTGAAAGCCTTTTCTTTAATCTTATCAAACAGTCCCATAAAATAAAGTTTTAATGATTAATATATCATCGCAATATTACAGCATTTTCTCTAGAACACCAAATTATCATTTAACATTATTTTATTCCATAATCATAATTATTCCTATAATACATGAATTTTTTTTTGCATTATTTCCGACTTGCATTATCTTTGTCTTGTAAAATAAACATATTAAAAATATCACCTATGGCTAAAAGATTTTATATCCTGTGTATATGCATCATCTCATCCTGTGGATTTATCAATGCTCAGGAATGGAGTAAAGAGGATTCAATTTGGTTGATTAATATCCTGGAAGGAAAAATAAACCTTGATATAAATGAGGATACAAAAAAGGCGATTGAAGATGGCCGTCTGGTTACTCCACTATGGATGAATAGTGAAGATAACAAATATGGCATAGGAATGATAAAAGATTTTGAGCAAGGGATTGATGATTCTACAAGAATACACAGCGTTGATCCATACTCCATGCCGCCGGCCGTTTATGCAATGTATGTATTATATATGGAGAAAATGGATTCTATTTATGAAAGCAGAACCTTTATGCTATCGGCCGAAGAAAGAAATAAACTGGAAGAAGCAATGCCGCCAAGCGCCAGAAACAGATTCTATTATAATGAACAGGTCGGGGGTGTAGGAAATCTTGATTTTAATCATATATTATGCATGGTATTCAGTCCTTCATACAGGCAAAAAATGCACAATAAAAAGCATGCAACCTCCTATAAAAATTATTACGACGAAGGAGCAATAAAACCTATTATCATGAATGAACGTGAACGCAGGGAATTACGCCAATCTTTAATAAATGTAAGTATAAAAAACAGCAATATGCCGGGAGCAAAATCAAATCCCATAGACGATTAGTCGCCTGCTAAAAAAACACATTATCATTCGTCGTTATATGACTTTTTTTTCATACTTTTGCAGGTCTGTTTAACGCAAATAATTTAATTAACGATGAATGTATCTTACAATTGGCTGAAGGACTACTTATCATTCGACATGAATGCGGACGAAGTAGCCGCTGCCCTTACTTCAATTGGATTAGAAACCGGCTCAGTAGAAGAAGTACTAACAATCAAAGGAGGCCTGGAAGGCCTTGTGATTGGTGAAGTATTGACGTGTACAGACCATCCCAACTCCGATCATCTTCATCTTACGACAGTAGATATAGGCACAGGAGAACCTCTGCAAATTGTATGCGGAGCGTCTAACGTTGCCGTAGGACAAAAAGTCGTTGTTGCGACAATCGGCACAACACTATATGACGGAGACAATGAGTTTAAAATAAAGAAAGGAAAAATACGCGGAGAAGAATCTTTCGGTATGATTTGTGCTGAAGACGAAATCGGTATCGGAACCGATCATTCCGGAATCATTGTGCTTCCTGCAGACGCACAGGTCGGCATGTCCGCAAAAGATTATTACAAAGTAGAAAGCGATTATATCCTCGAAGTTGATATCACCCCGAACCGTGTAGACGGAACATCACATTTCGGGGTTGCACGCGACCTTGCCGCCTATCTGAAGCAAGCCGGAAAACAGATTGAGTTGAAAAGACCGCCTGTTGAATCTTTTAAAACAGATGATCTGGCAACACCTATTTCCGTAGACGTTAAAAATACGGAGGCCTGCATACGTTACTCCGGAATTACAATAAAAGACGTGTCGGTAAAAGATAGT
Organism: Tannerella sp.; assembly: GCA_031285685.1. GTDB lineage: Bacteria > Bacteroidota > Bacteroidia > Bacteroidales > Tannerellaceae > Tannerella. Next base: position 1,331 of record JAITVS010000023.1, on the reverse strand, counting down.
CCCGATTGGCTTAAAAACCGCCTGACTGCAATCGGATTGCGTCCGATCAACAACATTGTGGATATCACAAATTATGTACTGCACGAACTGGGGCAACCGTTACACGCTTTCGATGCTGCTAAAATAAAAGGTAATAAAGTAGTCGTCAGAACAATGCCGGAAGGCACTAAATTTGTTACACTTGATGGAGTAGAACGTACGCTGACAAACCAGGATCTCATGATTTGTAATGAAGAAGAACCAATGTGTATCGGAGGTGTATTCGGAGGTCTTGATTCCGGCGTTACGGAAAACACGAAGGATGTTTTTCTGGAATCGGCCTGTTTCAATCCTGCCAGGGTACGAAAAACGGCACGACGCTTCGGACTGAATACCGATTCATCCTTCCGTTTCGAACGGGGACTGGATCCGAACCAGACAGTCTATGTTCTCAAACGCACGGCATTATTGATTCAGGAGCTTGCAGGAGGAAAAATATCCGGAGATATCCAGGATATATATCCTCATAAAATGGAGCCGTTCGCCGTCGATATTACCTATAAAAAAACAAACGCGTTAATAGGGAAAGAAATACCGGTCGATACCATAAAAAGTATACTCGCATCGTTAGATATGGAAATAACGGCCGAAACAACAGAAGGCCTGTCTCTACGCGTTCCTGTATACAGATTTGATGTTCGCCGCGATGTTGATGTTATAGAAGACACTTTACGTATATACGGATATAATAATGTCGAAATCGGCGACCAAGTCCGCTCCACATTGAGTTATCAAACATTAACGGATAAAAGTTATAAGCTGGAAAACATCATTTCCGAGCAATTATGCGGAGCCGGTTTTAATGAAATATTGAACAACTCGCTTACACGTTCGGCATATTACAATGAGCTAACAACATATCCGGCAGCAAACTGCGTCATGTTAATGAATCCTCTAAGCGCAGATCTCAATGCTATGCGACAAACTTTACTTTTCGGCGGTCTGCAAAGCGTAGAATTCAATATCAAACACAAAAACAAAAATATCCGCTTTTTCGAATTCGGAAATTGTTACACCCGGAATGAGGAAAACAGAAAGGAGAATGAAATCCTTTCGGAATATAAGGAAGATTATCGCCTCGGTTTGTGGATTTCCGGTAAAAGAGTTGAAAACAACTGGGCCCATGCCGACGAAAACACCTCTGTTTTTGAACTGAAAGCGCACATAGAAAACATTTTGCTACGGCTTGGCATAAATACGGAAAAACTCACCTGGGGCAGCTTCTCAAATGACATCTATTCCGCGGGCATGACAATCGTGTCTACTTCCGGACGTACCTTTGGCACATTTGG
>JAITVS010000321.1 GCA_031285685.1 Tannerella sp. | reverse complement strand
TTATTCCACCCCGTAAAGCTCTTCGTAGGGTTGAACAATAACCCAGCCTTCGCCTTCAAATTTCATCTGGAAGCTTTCGCCGCTACCCCGTCCGATAAGTGTTTTAAGCGAGATATCGGTTTTAAATTCCGGCTTCAGGTTTCCGGACCATGCGACAGTGGCATTGGGATCTGTAAAAACCGGTTGTCCCGGTTTAACCAGTAATGTCAGCGGATCCCCATGAGTGGTGATTGCTACATGTCCGGTGCCGCTTATACTTGCCTGGAAAAGTCCGCCACCCATGATACCTGCAACACTTTTCATCATTTTGATATCCGACCTCAATGATTCTTCATGAGCCAGAATGTCATTTCCGTTTACATGGATCGCTTCATTCTCGAGATACAGGATCCGGATTTTCTTGGCGAGATCTGCCACATAAACCCGTCCGGTACCTTGAGCTTTCATCATGGTTGTTCCTTCACTACTTACCGCTTTTTTCAATAGATTGGCGACTCCTTTGCTTAATAAACCTTCTCTTTCGAATTTTATGTGGCCGTCATAGGCAATCATGGCTCCTTTTTTAATCATGACGGTTTGATTTTGGATATTTAACTCCAGGATGTAATCTTTTTCCAATTCGAAAAAATCGTTTTTGTTGTCGTTTTGCACTGTCTCCTGAATAAACGATTGAATAGAATACTTTTTCATGCTGTTTTTTTTAATTAAAATAATATATTAATACATTTATATGGTATTTTTTGAAATGAATTTTGAGCATAGCTTTTTATCGTCATTTTTATATAGATGATAAAAAATAAATATTCCACAAATTAAATTTATTTTTTTGTATATAAAGTTAATAAATAAGATTATTTTTGTGAAAAATATTTTGGGTTATAGAAATAAGAAGTCGGCAATGAAATCCGGAAAGAAAATAATAAAGGTTCTGCTTCTCGTAGTTATATTAGTACCTGCGCTGTTTCTTATTCTCAATTATTTTCTTGCTAACAGGCTGGAAAATTATTTGAGAGGAGAACTTGCCAACCGGGTTTCTGTCGCTACGGATCATTTTTATGTATTGTCTTTTGATAACTTATCGATTAACTTACTAAATGGAGCGCTCAGGATTGAAGGTATTGAATTAAGACCGGATTCGGGTGTTTTTAACCGATGGAAATCGCTTGACAGCTTGCCGGATACGTATTTAAAAGCTAAAGTCGATGTGATTGATTTTAACGGGATCAATCTTATTTGGCGGTGGAGTTATAAACATCTTAATTTCAATACGTTTGAAATACAATCTCCGGTTCTGGAAGTGTATGCCTCATCCGGTTCTTTTCAGACCGATTCGGTGGAGGATACGAAAAAAACGGAAATGAAGCCGTTATATTAACTGATGAAACCGTATATCAATGTTCTGACTGTAGGCGCTTTGAATCTTGAGCATGCTATTATTTCATATAATGTGGAAAATACATTGAGTCCCATAGTCTATAAATTGGATGATGTGAGTTTTCATGCTTACGGATTCAGGCTGGATTCTTTATCTTATAGCAGCGGAAAGTTGTTATATTCCGATAATTTTGATTTTATTACGAATAAACACCAAGCCTTGCTTACGAATAATGAATTTTTGCTGCTAACGGACAGCATCAGGCTGAGTACGCAGGATTCAATTATTTACCTTGAGAATATTCATCTCATTCCGCAGGAAAAACTCTGGGATGAAACGAATAAGAAGCCCTCAAACTATGTAAACGGACAGATCCGTAATGTTAAAGTTGATGGAGTTTTCTTCACAAGGGAAAAATCTTTAAATTATCTGGAAGCAGGTAATTTCGGTATATACTCTCCTGATATAAAGGTGTACAATTTAGCGCCTGGGGATAAAAGCAAAAAGAATACTTCTATAAGTACCGATTCGCTGATGCAGGCATTATCTCTTTATGATCTTATTTCTCCGATTTTGCATAGTGTTGCGATTGATCGGATAAGCCTTGAGAATACAACGGCAGATTATTTTTTTGCATTCAATGACTCGATTGAAACTTATCATCTGGATAATTTTGATTTTTACGCGTATGATTTTTTAGTGGATTCGCTGTCTGATGCTGAAAATATATTCTGGTATTCCAAAAATTTTGCATTTGAAGCGAAAGGGCTTGAAGCTATGCTTAAAGCAAGAAATCATAAAATTTCCGTCGCGCGTGTGGTATTAGATACGGAAAAAAAACTTTTCAGTATTGAGAATGTACGTCTTAGCCCAATCTCTACTCAAACATTGAATGACTATATGGAGGGGGTGATTCAGTCGCTAAATATAAAGGGCTTGAATTATGACAACGGAGTAAGTGCCGATTTGTTTGAAATAAAATCTCCTGTCATAAGGTATGTCCGGACGCATCAAAAGAAAGAAGATACGGAGCAGGCGGATGATAAAAGCCAGGTCGATATACAGTTATTATTGAATCCTTTGCTGAATTACCTGTCTATTCACCGTATCCGGATTAATGGTGCGAATGCTTCGTTTGCAGATAGAAATGAACACGATTCGATCACTTATAAAATCAATAATTTTAATTTTTATGCGACTGATTTTTTAATGAATGAAAAAACGATTAATAGAAAAAATAATTTGTTTTTTGATTTTAAGGAATTTGGCTTTGATTTCCGGAACTTTGATAATTATATAGTAGATAAAGACTACAGGGTGACTATCGACAATGCCGTTTTTTCTTCCATAGACGGTTTAAGACTTGAAAATGTCGAACTTATTCCCCGGAAAACATCTGAAATGTATGTCAGCCTGAAAGCGCCTTTAATAGAATTGTTGCAGCCTGCATGGGCATTGAGTATGGATAATTTTCTATTCAAAATGAGATCTGTATCCCTTGATCATTTTAAAATGAAGAATGCGGAAGTCGGATTTAATTATAAAAGTATACAATTAAATCAGAAAGTTGACGTAGAACTGGAGGGATTTCATTATGATAATGAAAAACTGCTCTTTGAGGCAAATAATATCTATTTTAATACAAAGAATATAAACATCGCATTAGATAATAACTTTTATAATCTGCATGTAGAAGATCTTTTGTTTGATCACCATGCCTTGAAATTGAAAGATATAAGATTGGAGTCTCCTTACCCGAAAGAGGAGTTTGCTTTCAGGCACCCGAAGCATTCCGATTGGATGGGAATCAGTGTTGGGAGCTTTTCTCTGGATGATATAAACCTTCCGGCATTGGTGAAAAATAAAACATTGACCGCCGGAAGTGCAACGGTTGATAATGTCGTGCTGGGAATTTATAAGAATAAACAGATTCCGATTCCGCAGAAATTCAAACCGATGATCTACGAAGGCATTCAGAAGGCGCCGTTAAAAATGAATATCGATAGCATAAAAGTGCGTAATATGAATCTCGTATATGAAGAATTATCGCTTAAGGGAACGCAGCCCGGAAAACTGTTCTTTACGGAGATAAATGGTGTTCTTAGCGATTTTACCAATGTTGTAAAGCAATCTGATCAGTATATAAGGTTGAAAGCCAATGCGAAATTTATGAATGATGGGTTTTTAACGGCAGATTGGAGAATTCCCGTTGATTCTTTAAATGACAGCTTTTTATTGGATGCCCATATGTCAAAATTCAATTTTGCCACATTGAATGCCATGATTACTCCTGCGGCGCCTGTAAGTATAAAATCAGGTAAAGTGAATGATTTGACTTTTTCGATAAAAGGGACAAGCCTCCTGGCGGATATTTATATGGAATTATTGTATGATAGCCTGAAAGTTGAGCTTCTGAAAGAAAAAAATGGAGAATTAGTTGAACGGAATATGCTTTCCGGTTTAGCGAATATGGTGGTAAGAGACAGTAATCCGCGACACAAAAACGGAAAACCTCATCTTGTAAATGTATCTGCTGTCGAACGAGACGTGTCGCGCTCGACCTTTAATTTTATATGGACCATCTTACGTCCGGCAATGGCCGATGCCGTGGGGATCTCTCAAACAGAGCAGCATGTTGCAGGAGATGCTGTGGAGCTTTTGAAAAAAATAAAATCGTTTTTTCATCATGAGAAGAAAGACGATCCGGAAAAACAGAAAGAACAGGCGGATTGACACGGGTCATATCTGATTCCGGAATAGGCTTTAACTATCGGAATTTTTAATGAATTAAATAGTCGTTCGGCTTTTGTTTTTGAAAAGAGAAAAGCGCTATTACAATTTAATTGTTTATATTTGCTGGAAATCTCAGTGAATATAGATGCTAACATGTGGTAGATGTTCTATTTTGCTGAAAATATTTATTGATCGTATGAAAGGCTATTTTATAGGTGAGGAAATTTATCAACTTTAAATCAAAATAACTTATGGGGAAAAATTCTTTAATCATTTTGTTTGTTTTTAGCATGATCTTGATTCCTGTGACATCAATGGCGCAAAAGCAGTTTAAATTAAAATCTCCGGATGGAAAATTGGAAATGACGATCGCCATCGGAAAAACGATCGAATATTCGGTGTATCACAATGGAGATATGATGTTGGACAAATCCGCGATTGCTATGCATTTGAATAATGGTATCCATTATGGGGTGGATGCGCAGTTGTCCGGTTCGACTACAAAGACAGTCAACCAGACGATTGAAGTGCCGGTTTATAAACGTAAACAGATCAAGGATCATTACAATGAACTAACTTTAAAGTTCAAAGGCGATTATAATATACTCTTCAGGGCTTATAATGATGGGGTGGCCTACCGGTTTATATCGGTATCAAAGAAACCGTTTATCGTAGAGGGTGAACAGGCCGAATTTAATTTTCCAGCCGATAGGAATGCTTTTATAAATTACGCAAACAAACCGGAGACCTTGCCTTTGGAAGCACAGTTTTCCAATTCGTTTGAGCAACCTTATTTTTATAATCCGTTATCTGAGTGGAATAAGAAAAGGCTTGGTATCTTACCCATTGTTGTCGAAGGAGTGAATGGTAAGAAAGTCTGCATAACGGAAGCCGATCTGATGAATTATCCGGGTATGTTTCTTTATCCCGGAGATGATAAAGCACATAGTTTGAAGGGAAAATTTGCTCCTTATCCGAAAGATGTGGAGCAAGGCGGGCATAATAATCTGCAAATGCTGGTAAAATCCCGCGAAAATTTCATAGCTAAGCTGGATGGTGCAACTCATTTTCCGTGGCGCGTTATTATTGTATCGGAAAAAGATTCGGAGCTGGCGGATAGTGACATGGTCTATAAACTGGCGACTCCTTCCAAAGGCGATTATTCCTGGGTTAAACCGGGCAAAGTCGCATGGGACTGGTGGAATGATTGGAATCTTTACGATGTGGATTTTAAAACAGGTATCAATAACGAGACTTATAAATATTATATAGATTTCGCATCGAGGCAGGGTATTGAGTACGTCATTCTCGATGAGGGCTGGGCGGTAAACAAAAAAGCGGACTTGTTCCAGGTAGTACCTGAAATCGATTTGCCGGAATTAGTTGCCTATGCGAAGAGTAAGGACGTAGAACTGATTCTCTGGGCAGGCTACCAGGCATTTGACAGGGATATGGAGGCAGTCTGCAAGCATTACAGTGAAATGGGTATCAAAGGTTTTAAAGTGGACTTTATGGACCGGGATGATCAGGTTATGGTTGATTTTCACCGGAGAGGAGCGGAAATGGGGGCAAAATATAAGTTATTGATCGATTATCATGGAACTTATAAGCCAACAGGTTTACATCGTACTTATCCCAATGTCATTAATTTTGAAGGGGTAAACGGATTGGAGCAGATGAAATGGGCCGCTGCGGATCTGGACCAGGTTACTTATGATGTGACAATTCCGTTTATACGTCAGGTTGCAGGTCCTATGGATTATACGCAGGGTTCAATGCGGAATGCCACGAAAAGGAACTACAGGAGTGTTTATAATGAGGCGATGAGCCAGGGTACGCGTTGCCGTCAGTTGGCTGAGTATATCGTATTCGAATCTCCTTTAAACATGCTTTGTGATA
>JAITVS010000316.1 GCA_031285685.1 Tannerella sp. | reverse complement strand
AATGAAACCATTGTGCATCTCTAAAGATTTCTTTCCAGTCGACCATTCCTTTTTCGATGGTGGAGATGGATGAATTTGCGCGGTCATATACAACTTTTGAAGCACGGGCTACAGCACCTGTCTCCAAAAAGTAAATACCGACACGGTCACCTCCTCGTATGATGTTGTTTACGCCCACACCATGAGATCGTAAATCCATAATGCAGGATTCCGCAATATCATTTTTAGGCAGGCGTGTTACAAAATCAGTATCTATTCCATAATTAGAAAGAGATACGGCAACATTTGCCTCACCACCTCCAAATGTAGCATTTAGCTCTTTTGCCTGCGAGAAACGCAGATAACCAGGTGTTGCTAAGCGCAACATAATTTCTCCGAATGTTACAACCTTTTTCATCTTTATATTTTTATTAATTGTGTAAATGCAGTCTCGGGTTTTGGCAAAGATAATCTTTTTTTTTAATTCCGTTTTAATAGAAAACATCTTTTGTTAATATAAACCGATTTTTACACAATTATGATTATTTATTTTACAAAATGATGTTATTTTGTTTTTGAAATGATTTTGTTGTTCAGAAGGGAAAAGGACCATCTTGTGATTGCTTTATAAAGTCCTCATTATTTCCTATTGTTTGTGTTATCATATTCGAATCTTCAGGAGACTTGTTCATTTTTGATGTATACTCCCGGCCATTACCCGGATCGTTGATGTTTTCAAATCTGACGAAGCTGTTCTTAAAGGTCAGCCAAACATCACCTACGGCTCCATTACGATGTTTTGCTATGATTATTTCTGCTAATCCTGTTAAATCCCTTCCTGTTGAATCTTCTTTGATACCGTAATATTCCGGACGATGTATAAAGCATACCATATCAGCATCTTGCTCTATAGCTCCCGATTCACGCAAATCCGACAATTGAGGACGTTTGCCCTCGGCACCGGTACGTGCTTCGACCCCGCGGTTAAGCTGTGAAAGAGCAATGATCGGAATATTCAATTCTTTTGCGAGCCCTTTGAGGGAGCGTGAAATCATGCTGACTTCCTGTTCCCGGCTTCCGTAAGCCATTCCGCTTGCATTCATCAATTGGAGGTAATCGATAATTATGCATTTGACATCATGTTCTCTTACTAATCTGCGCGTTTTGGTTCGTAATTCGAAAACAGATAAGCTGGGTGTATCGTCAACATATATCGGCGCATCGTAAAGTTCATTGATTTTATGGTCCAGTTGCTCCCATTCATATGGCTCAAGGCGTCCGCTTTTAATTTTTTCTCCCGACAACTCGCATACATTTGTTATAAGACGGTTTACTAATTGTACATTACTCATTTCAAGAGAAAACACAGCAACAGGTATTTTAAAATTTACGGCCATATTTTTTGCCATGGATAATACAAATGCGGTTTTACCCATGGCAGGTCGTGCTGCAATGATTATAAGATCAGAGCTTTGCCAGCCGGAGGTAATTTTATCCAGATCTGTAAATCCACTGCTTACTCCGCTTAGTCCTTCTTTTTTTTGTGCAGCTTTTTGTATTGCGCTGATAGCATCGTTTATAACAGGATTTATCTGTACTGCATCCTTTTTTATATTCCGTTGAGATATTTCAAAAAGCTTACCTTCGGCTTCCTGCATCAGATCTTCAACATCAATAGACTCATCGTATGCTTTTCCCTGTATTAATCCGGAGAATTTGATTAACTCACGTGACAGAAATTTTTGTGCAATTATTTTAGCATGATATTCAAGATGAGCGGTACTGGCTACATCGCTTGTCAGTTCTGAGATGTATAGAAGGTCGCCTGCCGCTTTGAGGTTTCCGTTTTTCTTCAACTGTTCAGTCACGGTGAGCATATCGATGGGGCGTCCGCTGACTGCCAGATCGACAATAGACTCGAATATCAATTCGTGTTTTTTATCATAAAAACACTCCGGACGTAATATTTCGCTGACATTTGAATATGCGTCTTTCTCAAGCATAAGGGCGCCTAATACGGCTTTTTCTATTTCCAAGGCCTGGGGTTGTATTTTCCCTATTTCGGGGATGACAATGGTTTCAATGCCTTTTTTTCTGTTTGTTTTTCCTTTTTCTGTAGCCATAATTTATTTTTGAAAGTCAAAAATACAGCATTCCTGTCAGAAATATTCTTTTCTGACAGGAATACTTATGAGTATATTATAAACAACCTGTTTATTCTCCTATGTATTCGGCAAGTTCGCAGGTCTCTTCTTTTCCGATGGTGTGTCTCAATACGAATCTATTAGGATATTTCAGTTGAATGAAAGTAACGTATTGATGAATTGTATTGATAAATAATCCTGTATTCTGAGGGGTATATACTCTTATTTTTGCCAGAATAAGGTATCTGATGTTATTATCTTTGATATTCTGAAGCAATACATCCGGGTCTATTATTTGATAACCAACATTACTGTCTTCGACATATTGTTTCAGAAAAGAATCATAGTCCAGTGTATAATTGAGTTTATATTCATTTAAAGAATTGATCAGATCTTCGCTAAATAAAGATTTTTCTATTTTGTATACAATCGCAGATTTTATTCCTTTGCCGTTTATGGAGAATGATGCTCCTTGTTTGGTTACAAATATATATTGCAAGAGAGGGGCTAAATTGTTTAATATCGCCTGGTTTTCTCCTACTTCAATTGTCAGGAATATGTTATCGTTTTTATCTACCAGACTCTGCTTTGTAATTTCATGAATATTTACATAGGGGACATTATACATTCCATAGAAATAACGACCGGTGTAAACGTATGATATTGTTGGTTTGCGACTGGCGATGACTACATCTTTGTCAAGATTCTCATTTGCCCAACGGCTCATTTTTACAAAATTCTCCCAGTCAGGAGTTAGCCCATACAAATCATTTCCTAAGAGATACTGTTGTAATGCCGGAAGATTTTTGCCTATTCTGTTTTTAGCATGTATGCCGGTTCCAATGAATAAAGAAGCAAGTATGAGAGGAAATATGAAAGATATGCTTCTGAAAGCCTTCTTGTTAAATATGTAATAAAAGCCTCCGATCAAAAATAACAATACATATGGATAATATACCATTAAGATTCTGTCTTGTGCCCATGATTTGTGCAGTAATATAAAATTAGCAAAAATCAGAATGCCTGCATATAAGCCCGTAAATACAAGGGATTTGTTTTTCTTGAATACGGAAACAAAGCAGATGATGAATAGGATATATGTAAGTATGCTTAATGCAGGGAGGTCTTTTAACGGTAAATCAGAGGAAGAGCGAAATCCGAAATATTTATATAGAAAACCGGATAAATAAATATTGGAATTGTCGATTAATCGTTGGATAATCCCGGAAAAACCTTCCGATCCCTGTTCCGGATTATATGGATTTTTAGCTAAAAGAGTTTCAAAGCTTTGTACAGATGAAGAATCGGGCCATATGATAGGTTTTAAAAAGTAAAATATTCCGAATATAATAGTAAAGATACTTACCGTATAAATCAAATCTTTCCAGCGGCGCTCTATGATGAAATAAAGAATGATTACGCCAATAACACAAAAGCCGATTGTTCGTGTTAATCCCATTCCCATAATGGCAAGTGCCAATGCAAGATATTTCCCCCAATCTTTTTTTAATGAATATTCGGAGTTTTTATTCCAGAAATATTTTGAAAATAAATAGAAAAACAACGCCTGCATGAACATAAATAATGGTTCACTATATGTATAACTGGCAAAAAATAATACATACGGATTTATGCTCACGAGGAGTAACGTAGGGATGATAATTATAGCAGGGACTATGTGTTGAAAGCTTTTATAAAAGAACCAAAGAGATGCTACTATAAAGATGACAGAAAGTGCTTTTAACAGTACGAGTTTTATTCCGAAAATACCGACGAAAGGGGACAGGATAATGGGATATAGCGGTCCGTGGTGTCCGGGATACGTGAAGTTTTTCCAGAATTCTCCTGCAGCTACGATATAGTCACAATCATCACCGCTAAGGCTTACTTTTACATCGAATAATAATATACTTGTGATAGTAGCAAGTATTAATGATAAGATAGATAGTAGCTTTTCGTGCTTGGTAAAGAAATTGTCCGTCTTTTCGATGAGTGTCATATTTTTTATTGTTTTTCTAATACAATTGATAATCTTGTTGCAAATAATGAAGGTATTCCCTTTACGAGGGATTCGATTTTTTTTATTTTAGGGTAATACCGGTCTGAAAACATTTGTTTTTTACTGTATCCGCCGGATAGGACATACGCTATCGCCGGTATTTTTTCAATGCTGGTAATTGAAAACCCTGTTAAATGTTTATTGTATTTTTTCTGTAAAAAGAAGCGGGCTGCATTTCCTTGTGCTGCATAATATGATAAATTGTTTAGATCAATTATGCTGTTATCGGTATTTATTTTTCTGAACCATCCGACATCTTCCGGATGAAAAAGACCATAAACAATCCATCCTAAAAAGCTGATACAGGGTTCGAATATAATAATACGACCTTGTTTTTTGAGAACGCGTTTGAATTCATCTAAGGCAGAGGTCGGATATTCCAAATGATGCCAAACATCAAATAATATAATGTTTGAAACCTCATTGTCTTTAAAACTCAATTTATAAGCATTTTCTACCTGATCAATCCACGGATTGTTAAAAGCATCCGTGCAAATGCAATTTGGAACATACTTCTTCAGATTGCCGATGCCTGAGCCTATTTCGACAATTTTACCATCTATGGACCGATTTATGTTTTTAGCGATGATAGAATAGAATTCATCATATATCGTATGAAGAATTGGTTTTTTGGCCCAAAACTCAAGATTTTGTTGAATTTCATCATTATGTCTTTCAAAATCAGTCATTTTTATTTTTTTTTGGTTTTCTTGAATGATTATATGAATTTGATTTTTCTTGCTGCAAATACGCACATTTTTATTAACAGCCAACCATGTCGGAATCGACTGATTTGTGTAGAGCCGTATTCCCGGTCTTTATAACGGACGATGATCTCCGTGATTTTCATATTCAGTTTGGCTGCTCCGAACAAAAGATCAAAATCTCCGAAAGGATCGAAGTCTCCAAAATAATTTCGATTGTCTTTTATGATCTCGTAATCTTTTTTGAATAACACTTTGGTTCCGCAGAGCGTGTCTTTTAACGGTTGGCTGAGCAGATACGAAAACAATACACCAAAACTTTTGTTTGCAATTAAGTTCAATAAACGCATTGCTTGCTTTTCCATCGGATATACCAGGCGGCAACCATTAATGAATTCTCCTTTATTTTGTTTCAGGGCTTCGTAGAATTTAGGCATGTCTTCTGGAGGAGTCGTGAGATCCGCATCCAGAATAAACAGAATATCTCCGGTCGCTGCCTCAAATCCGTCTCTGACGGCATTTCCTTTCCCTTTTCCTGTCTGAATCAGAATTTTTATATTTTTTTCCGGATATTTTTCTTTTACACGAAGCATCTCTTCGTATGTCTGATCGGAAGAGTGACCTTCGACGAAAACAAATTCCTGCGAAGAACCGAATTCGGGAAGCCGCTTTATTGCATTTTCAATATTTCCTTTTTCGTTTCTTGCCGGAACAATGATAGAAACAGAATAGTCCTGGTTAATACTTCTTGTAACAGGTCGCGCTACGATCAAGTTGACCAGATTTAGACGGTTAAAGAATGGAAGATTGGCAAAAAAACGATTGAAAAGAATTGTCAGTATAGGAATATAGAAAGGAATGAGGATTTTCCTTTCTGTTTTTACATGTTCAAATCCGGTCAGGTGAAGTAAGTTCTTTACATCCTGTGTGGATAGCCAGTTCTGATTGGGTTGCTTTAATTTCAGATTTAATGTTTCGGCAAGTTTGAGTATCGGTTCCCAGAAAAAATTGTAGTTGGATATGACAATCTTTGTTTTATCATGACAGACTTTGTTAAGACATAGGAACGCCTTTTGGATGTCCCATAAAGACATGGTAAGGTCTGACATGATTATATAGTCAAATTTTTCATTTAATTGAAGATTCTCAATATCATCAACCATGAATTTATATTCGGGAAAGGAGGCGCTCGCTATTTTTATCATTTCCTCAGAGAAATCTATTCCGGCTCCATAAGATGGTTTTACGGCATTTAATAATTCGCCGGTTCCGCATCCGATCTCTAACACTTTACTGCCTGCAGGGATAATAAAAGAGAAGTATCTTTCCAATGATCTGTTGTAATACTTTCTTTTCTTTTTCCATCGTTGTCTTTTGGGAGCAATAGAGTTGAAATAGTCTTTAATGATGTTTTTGTCCAAATTCGTATGATTTTAAATTTGTGCAAAAGTACTTATTTTTAAGTTTTTCGCAAAGAAAATGTAGAAGAAATGTGTTTTTCATCCCTTTTGTGTAAAGTAGAAGTGTACTATTTTGTGGTTTTATATTTAATTTGAAAATATAATATATAAAAAAGCTATCGGATACGCTAAAAATAATAGGTTTATTTTGCATTCTTCCCGGCTTGTGTTATCTTTGTTTCAATTTATATGATGTGCGTATGCGTGTTTGGTTGAAACGTATAGGGATTATTTTTTTGATACCGGTAGTATTACTGCTATTGGTGCTTATTGTTTTGTATACGCCGCCTGTGCAGAATGTTGTGATAAAGAAAGTAGTAGGCTATGTTTCAGAATCTGCCGGGCTGGAAATCGGCTTTGAACGCTTCAGATTGTCTTTTCCTTTAAATCTTTCGGTTCGTAACGCTTTTGTCAGGGGAGCGGAAAGTGATACTTTAGCTTATTTGGATAAGTTAACAGTAGAAGTCCGTCTTAAACCTTTATTTAAAGGTAATATTTCAGTAAAAGGGGTACTCCTGGAGGCACTTGATTTGAATACGGGTAATTTTCTGGATGGGATGATTCTGAAAGGAAATGTCGGGAAAGTATATCTTAATGCGGATTCGATCCTTTTGGCAGAGGAGCGTGTGCTACTCAATCATATTGTTTTATCTAATGCGGATGTCAATCTGTTTATGTGTGATACAACGGTGGCGGACACAGCCAAATCAGAGATTAACTGGTGTATAGAGTTGAAAAAGATTGAATTGAATAATGTTGCATTTGCCTGTCAGATGCCGTGTGATTCGGTTTACCTGGATATGCAAATAAATGATGCGGTTTTATCGGATGGATTTGTTGATTTAGGTGCGGCGGTGTATCGTGCATCCGGATTTCGTGTCAGAATGGATGAAATATTTTATGGAACAGATCTGATGGATGCTACATCAGGTTTGGATTTTTCGCATATTAAATTTACGGAAATTGATTTGGCGTTGGATTCGTTATATTATGGCGGAAGTACGGATATTTATGCAACGATTAGGGAATGTTCGGCCAGAGAACGTTCGGGACTTGTTGTGGAATCTGTTACCGGACGTATAAAGTCGGATAGTGTCCAGATTGAAATACCGTCCTTTTTATTAGAGACGGCCTTTTCAACAATACAAATGCAGGCTCTGGTTCCATGGGCGTCGGTCAGAGATAAAGAACCGGAAGGACGGCTTTCATTGAATGTAAAGGCTCTTATTGACAAGGAGGATGCGTTGTTGATTATCGGGAATGCTTCAAAAGCTTTCCAGACATATTATCCGGATACGATATTTACAATTGATGCATTTGCAGATGGAAATATGGCAGATGTTACCCTGCGAAAATTTGATGCGGAATTACCCGGAGCTTTTCACCTGAATCTGGCCGGCTCGGTTAGTTCATTAACGGATGAGCATCTTCGTACCGGAAAGATTGATTGTTCTGTGAAAACGCAGGATATGGATTTTGTAGCGGGAATGTTTCCTTCCATGTTGCAACAACGTTTTCAAATACCGGATAATATGAGTCTGAACGGACATTTGACGATTGATAAAGGCCGATACTCTACGGAGATGGTGTTGAAAGAAAGTATGGGAAAGATACGATTTTCCGGAAACTATGATGTTTTCAGGAAAAGTTATGAGGCCTATTTGAAAATAGACAGTCTGGAACCAATACATTTTATGCCGGACGATTCAATTATGTGGCTGACAGCTTCTGTTCATGCGAAAGGCCTGGGTACGGATATTTATCGTTCCTCAACCCAGGCTGAAATAGAGGGACGGATTAATGATATATATTATGGCAACTCTTCCATATCGGATGTTACGGTTTCGGGAAGTTTGAAAAATAATCATGTATTGGCAGAACTGCAGAGTGCGTATCCTCTGATAAAAGGACGTATTCTAATTGACGGTGATATTGAAAAAGAAAAGATAAAGGGGATGCTTATTGCAGATATTGATTCCCTTGATTTTTATGGGTTGAAAATCACGGATTCTCCATTGTCGTCATCGTTTCAAATATTTTCGGAGATTGAAACGGATCTGGATAAAACACATTCGCTTGATATTACTTTGGGAAACTGGAGCCTTGTTTTTGAGAATCAGACGGTCCGGCCTAAAATGCTGACATTAGCTTTTCATTCGAATGCCGATACAACACGCGCGTCGTTTTATGCGGGTGATATGAATATCAGGCTGACCGGAAATGCCGGTTTGGAAACATTAGTGGATAAACTGACATACTTGTCCGGCGATGTGGAGAAACAGCTAACACGTGACTCGACGGTGAATGTTCAGGAATTACGTCCTCATTTTCCGGATATGTCAGTTCATATAAATGCTGAGCGTGATAATCCGCTTTATAATTTTTTACAGGGGTACAATACTTTTTTCGAAACCTTTAATCTGGATGCTACCATTTCGCCGGAAGAAGGTCTGAATATTAATGGTACTGTTCTTGCGCTGGTGAAAGATACGCTTAAGATTGATACGATCCGTTTTAATGTATGGCAGGATACGTTAGGAATACAATATAAAGCCGGTGTGGTGAAGAAGCGTTTTCGCAATCAGGAGCCGTTTAAGGCAGATGCGAATGGCTATATCCGGGCAAATGATGCAGATATTCTGGCTTCCTATGTGAATGGAAAAGGGGAAAAAGGATTGTATCTGGGAGTGAATGCAAAAAAAACATCTGATGGATTTGACTTTCATTTTTATCCGGAACAGTCAGTGATTGCATTTTTACCGTTCACAATTAGTAAAGACAACTATTTTCATTTCAAGAATATGAAAGAAATGCATGCCGATTTACGTCTGGAGGGCCGTTCGCATTCTTCGTTGTGGATTCATTCCGATCATAGTGATGAATCTATGAGAGAAATGATGATAGAGTTAAACCACATAAACTTGGAAGAAATTTCAACCGGATTTACCGATCTGCCATCACTGAAAGGTATGCTTAATGCTACATTCAGGTATGAGCCGATGGACAATTCTTTTATGATCATCGCGGATGGAAATGTTGATGATCTATACTACGAGAATGGGCGTATCGGAGAATTATTATTGAATGCGACCTATATGCCGGTTGAAAAAGGAACGCATCAGATCGATATGCACGTTTTCCGTGATATGTCGGAGATATCTTCACTTTCGGTTTTGTATCAGGAAGGGCGATATGAAGGTAAAATAGACGGCATTATCTCCGTAAACCAGTTGCCATTGAATATGTTTGATGCCTTGATCCCGGACCAGATGATGCGCTTAGACGGTTCTCTGAATGGGAATTTTGATATTTCCGGGACGGACAAAAAGCCGGTTTTAAGCGGGGCGTTGCAGTTGGAAAAAGGTTCCGCCTATGTTGTTCCTTCGTCAACTACACTGTATTTTGATGATCAACAGATTAAAATGACGAAAAACAAGGTGGATCTGGATAAATATAAAATATATGTGCAGAAAGATAATCCTCTGGTGATTGATGGTATAATTGATGCTACCAATACCAGCCGCCCCATGGTTGATCTGAAAATGTCTGCCTCAAACCTGCAATTAATAGATGCGAAAAAAACTTCAGAGAGTCTTGCTTATGGTAAATTGTCTATAAATATAAATTCAACGTTGAAAGGAACGCCGCAGTCATTGCGTATGCGTGGAAGTTTGCGTATTCTTGGTAATACGAATCTGACCTATGTGGTGCCGGATTCGCAATTGGACGTTGAGGACAATTTTAGTGGTCTTGTTACATTCACTTATTTTGGTGATACCTTGCCTCGTCGTACGGATCGTCCGGTCAATTTCGTAAGGGGAACACGTAATGCAGCGGTAATGACCGGTACCGACGTTCTTATGACAATCAGCATTGATCCGGTTGTGAGAATCCGGATCGATCTGGACGAAGAACAGTCGAATTTTGTAGAATTAAAAGGTGGTGGAGATTTGTCCCTGCAATATACACAACAGGGAGACATTAGTCTGAACGGAAGATATACGTTGTCAGACGGAACTATTCGTTATTCTATTCCGGTTATTCCGTTGACGGATTTTTCTATTAAAGACGGAAGCTATGTGGAGTGGAGCGGTGATCCGATGAATCCATTTCTTAATATATCGGCATATACACGCGTGCGATCGTCTGTTAATCTTGACGGACAGTCACGGATGGTCGATTTCAACGCCGGTATTCGGTTACGGGAAAATCTCGAAAATGTTTCTGTTCAATTCTTACTTGAAGCTCCGACAGATGCTGTAATACAGAATCTGCTGACATCATTAGGAACCGAAGAACAGGGTAAGCAGGCCGTGAGTCTCCTGGTGACAGGAGTTTTCCTTGCGAGCGAGGGTGCGGGAACTGATAATATGGATGTCAGTGCGGCATTGAGTAGTCTGTTACAACGTGAAATTAAAAACATGCTGGGTAGTTTATTCGGAGATGTTCCGTTCTCGTTTGATATCAACACCTATGACGGAACACAAGGAATGGGACGGCGCGTTGATTATATCGGTCGTTTTTATAAAGATTTTTTCAATGAACGTTTGAATACAACATTAGGATTACGGTATTCGACAAATGATCCTGTGTTCGGAAATGGTTTTTTTCTGGATGATATCTCTTTTGAATACAGGCTTGATACGGATGGTTCACGTGCGGTTAAGGTTTTCCGGAGTAAAGAATATGAAAATATGTTCGAAGGTGAAATTACTAAAATCGGGGCAAGTTTTGCTTTACGCAGAAAAGTAAAACGTTTTAAAGATCTGTTTAATTTCAGAAGACAGGATGTGATTATTGTAAATGAAGAGGATAAAAAAAAGATAAGCGGGAATCCAGCCGGAGAATCGGAGCATTCCGGAGAAGAAAATGAAAATGCGGAAGGGGTAAATAACGAAGATTAAAAAAGCTTTATGATAGTAGGGAGGGACAGATCATTGAATAGATGTTTTTTATATAAACAGTTTTGTTTGTATAGATGGAATGCTGTAAATACACTACTTCCTGCATGTATATTGATTCTGATTATTGCCTCCTGTTCCACTACTAAAAATCTTCCGGCCGGCGAAGTGTTATATAACGGTATACGAGATATTGATATTATTGATAAAGATAGCGTATATGTTAGTGATAATGTACTGAATAAGCTTGAAGATGCTCTGGCTTATCCTCCTAACAACGCACTTCTCGGAAGTTCTTCCAAAAGAACTCCTTTTCCTTTAGGCTTATGGGTTTATAATGCAAATGTTAATAAGAAAGGCACATTTAGCCGTTGGATGATGAATTGGTTGGCTGCAAAGCCCGTCCTGATCTCTACAGTTAAACCGGAAACCCGTGCCAGGATTGCCCAGAATGTATTACGTGAAAACGGATTTTTTAACGGAGTAACTGGTTATGGGATCATTCCGGATAAAAAAGATTCGCTGAAAGCAAAAGTTTATTATGAAGTCACATTAAACGAACCCTATGTCATTGATTCTGTCGAATGGAGGCGGATGCAACATCGCGCGGATACATTACTCCAGCTGAATGAGTCGGAGCGCCTTATTCGTAAGGGAGATTTGTTTAGTACGGAGAAGTTAGAGGCGGAAAGGCAGCGTATTACGACGATTATGCGTAATAACGGATATTATTATTTCAGACCTGAATATATTGTTTATCAGGCGGATTCTACCTTATCGCCACATAAGGTCAGTTTGAAGGCCGGCTTGAAGCAAGGAACTCCTCGCTCGATTTTACGACCGTGGAAGATCGGAGATATTTCCATCCATTTAGGGGGATATGATAACGAGTTGCCAACAGACAGCATTTATTACAAAGATTTGCTTATCTATTATGAAGGAAAGTTACGTGTGCGCCCAAGTGTTCTTTATGATCAATTTCAATTTCAGAGCGGTGATTTGTATTCTTTACAGAAACAAACGGAAACACAAATAGCAATTAACCGTCTTGACAATTTTCGTTTTACGGAATTTCAATATACACCGAAAGATACGCTACGAACATGTGATACGATGAACCTTCGTATAAACATGTCATATGATTATCCGCTTAGTGGTGTTTTAGAAATGAAAGCTACGGTTAATGATGATGACTATGCAGGTCCCGGGGTATCACTAAGCCTGATACGTCGTAATCTGTTTGGCGGCGGCGAAGTGTTAACCTCGTCTGTTTACGGATTGTACGAATGGAATACAGGGAAGAGTACGATTGAAAATACGGGCTATATAAATAATTATGAAGTAGGAGTCAAAGCAGATCTTGCGTTTCCGCGTCTTGTGTTACCCCGGATTGGCAAAAGGGCCTATGATTTTTCTGCTACAACTCATTTGACTCTGGGAGTTAGTAATCTAAACAGGGCCAGGTATTATAGGACTTTGTCTTTCGGAGGGAGTTTGTCCTATGAATTTCAGCCAAGTCCTATTCGTCACCATTCTTTTACGGCATTTAAATTGGTATTTGATAAACTACAGAGTACAACAGAGGCTTTTGATGCTATTGATTCTCTTAATCCGTCGTTATATCAGAGTATGGAAGATCAGTTTATCCCGTCTATCGGCTATACATATACACTGGATAATTCTTCATTGCGCGAGGGAAGAAGTACCACCTGGTGGAGATTTTCCATATCGGAAGCCGGGAACCTTGTTTCCGGGGTATATGCGGCATTCGGAAGAAAATTCGATGAAAAAGGTAAAAGTATATTAGGCAATCCTTATAATCAGTTTTTGAAAGCAACAACAGAACTTCGATATAATCACTATATCGATCGAAACCAACGTCTTGCCATGCGTATAGGCGGAGGAGTGATATACAGTTATGGAAATTCCGTAATGGCGCCATATAGTGAGCGTTTTTATGTTGGAGGAGCCAATAGTATCCGGGCATTTACAATACGAAGCATTGGACCCGGACGATTCCGGCCGGACCCGGATGATCCTTATGCCTATCTTGATCAGAATGGGGATTGGAAGTTGGAAGCTAATATCGAATACCGAAGACGTCTTGTCGGAAAATTGGAGATAGCAACATTCCTGGATGCGGGGAATATCTGGTTGATGCGTGAAGATGAAACACGCCCGGGAGGTACGTTTCAATGGAAACATTTTGGGAATGATATGGCTCTTGGTACAGGGATCGGTTTCCGTTATGATATGAATATGCTTGTTTTTCGCGTTGATTTCGGTTATGCTTTGCATTTTCCGTATGATACCAGGGATTTGGATGAAAACGGAGCGCCAGTTGGGAAGAAAAAATATTTCAATACCCCTTCATTCTGGGATGGTGTCGGTTTTCATATCGCTTTGGGATATCCTTTCTGATATACTTTTTGGCCTCAATTAACAACTTGCTTTTTCTCATTACCGATAAATTTGTTATATTTGTCGGATTTTTTATATTAATAAAGCATTGTTGCAGTTTGGATTATGTCAAAGAAAAAAGATACGTCACCGGACGAAACAGAAAAAGATACTGATATTAATAATCTCCCGGAAGATGAAGATATAGAAGGAGTTTTATCGGAAGAAGATGCTTCGCAAGATATAGATAACAGGTCGGAAGATGAATCTGCGGAAGAAGAGCCTTCAGCCAAGGATTTATCACATTCGGGATACAAGGTCCCCGGAATGGGGGATGGTGTACATCAACTTTCGGGGATGTATCAGAATTGGTTTCTGGATTACGCCTCATACGTTATCCTTGAACGTGCCGTTCCGCATCTAAATGACGGGTTTAAGCCGGTACAGCGTCGTATCCTTCATTCCATGAAGATCCTTGACGACGGGCGTTATAGCAAGGTGGCGAATATCGTTGGTCACACCATGCAATTTCATCCCCACGGAGACGCTTCTATCGGAGACGCGCTTGTACAAATGGGGCAGAAAGATCTGCTGATTGACTGTCAGGGTAACTGGGGGAATATCCTGACCGGAGACGGTGCCGCTGCTCCCCGTTACATCGAGGCGCGGCTTTCAAAGTTTGCGTTGGACATTGTTTTCAACCCCAAGACTACCGAATGGAAACAG
>JAITVS010000262.1 GCA_031285685.1 Tannerella sp. | reverse complement strand
TTTTTTTATATTTTTGTTCTTTTATATTGGGCGCTATGTGGTTTTTGATTTTTGACATAAATTAATTGATATACGTATGAGACGAGTTATTGCTTCTGTATTATTGTTTGTTTTTGCGGTCTGTTTATCGACTGCCGAAGAGTTGAAATTATGGTATGCGCAGCCTGCCGGACAATGGGTAGAAGCTTTGCCTCTCGGTAATTCCCGTTTGGGAGTAATGGTTTACGGCAATCCGGCCAATGAGGAATTGCAGTTGAACGAAGAAACCGTATGGGGTGGAGGGCCGCATCGAAATGATCAGCCGAATGCGTTGAAAGCGTTGCCGGAAGTGCGCCGGTTAGTTTTTGAGGGCAGGAATAAGGAAGCGGAGGATCTGATAAACCGTGAGTTTATGACGCCCCGGAGCGGCATGCCTTATCAGACAATCGGCAGCCTGATGCTTCATTTTGACGGACATGAAAACTATACGGATTATTACCGCGACCTGAATATTGAAAACGCGGTTGCAACTACCTGTTACAAAGTGAACGGAGTAACGTATAGACGTGAAGCGTTTGCCTCGTTTACGGACAATGTGATTGTCGTACGTTTGACGGCCGATAAGGAAGGCGCTCTTTCTTTTACGGCAGATTATAAATCACCCTTACAACATGCGGTGAAGAAAAAAGACGGAAAACTGATCCTTTCCGGAAAAGGACAGGAGCACGAAGGAGTTCCCGGAGCGATCAGGGTAGAGACGCATACTACGATCAGGAATGATGGCGGGAAAGTTTCGGTTGAGGCTGATAAAATAGTTGTCACCGATGCTACTTCGGTAACGATTTATATCTCGGCTGCGACTAATTTCGTAAATTATAAGGATGTCGGTGGGAATGAGAATAAAAAGGCTGCTGCTTATCTGAAAGATGCCATGAAAAATTCGTATGATAAGGCAAAAACCGACCATATAGCCTGTTACCGGAATCAATTCGACCGGGTGAAACTGGATCTTGGAACATCGGATGCCGCTAAAGAACAAACACATCTGCGGGTGAAAAATTTTAACAAAGGCAAGGATGTGTCGTTGGCTGTTCTTATGTTCCAATACGGCCGCTACCTGTTGATCTCGTCTTCCCAACCGGGCGGGCAACCGGCTAATCTTCAGGGAATATGGAACGATCAGCTATTGGCGCCGTGGGACGGTAAGTATACAATTAATATTAACACGGAAATGAATTACTGGCCTGCGGAGGTTACGAATCTGAGCGAGACGCACGAACCGCTGTTTCAAATGATCAGAGAATTGTCGGAAAGTGGTCGTCAGACGGCAAAGGATATGTACGGAAGTAACGGCTGGGTTACTCATCATAATACGGATATCTGGCGGAGTAGCGGAGTAGTTGACGGCGCTTACTGGGGCATGTGGCCGAATGGCGGCGCCTGGCTTGTACAGCATTTGTGGGAACACTATTTATATACGGGTGATAAGGCGTTTTTGAAAGAATCCTATCCGGCATTGAAAGGTTCGGCCGATTTCTTTCTTGATTTTCTGGTGGAACATCCGGTTTACAAGTGGATGGTGACGTGCCCGTCCAATTCTCCGGAACAAGGCCCGGGGCCTTCTTCGATTGTGGCCGGTTGTACGATGGATAATCAGATTGCATTTGATATTCTTAGCAGGACACGTGCGGCTTGTCTGATACTCGGAGAAGATCCGGCATACGCTCAAAAACTGGAGGATATGATCAAACGTTTGCCTCCGATGCAAATCGGACAGTATAACCAGTTGCAGGAATGGCTGGAAGATGTAGATAATCCGAAAAACGACCACCGCCATGTGTCTCATTTGTATGGATTATACCCAAGTAATCAGATCTCTCCGTATGCGCAACCGGAACTGTTTCAAGCCGCCAAAAATTCGTTGATATACCGCGGCGATCAGGCAACCGGCTGGTCTATCGGCTGGAAAATAAATCTGTGGGCGCGTTTGCTGGACGGTAACCATGCGTTTAAGATTATCAATAATATGCTGGTTCTGGTGGAAGACGGGAACAAAGACGGGCGTACTTATCCGAATCTGTTTGATGCGCATCCTCCTTTCCAGATTGACGGGAACTTCGGATATACGGCAGGTATTGCCGAAATGTTGTTGCAAAGCCACGACGGCGCGGTACATCTGTTGCCGGCTCTTCCGGATGAATGGCGTAAGGGAAGTGTGAGCGGACTGATGGCGCGTGGCGGATTTGAAGTCAGTATGAAGTGGGATGGCGTTCAGTTGGAAACGGCCGAAATAACATCGCGTTTAGACGGAAATCTTCGTATTCGTTCCTATGTGCCGTTAAAAGGCGACGGTCTGAAGGAAGCCAAAGGCGAAAATACGAACCCGCTTTATGGAAAGCCGGATATAAAAGCCCCATTGATCTCGGATAAAATTGATCCGCAGTTGCCGGTACTATATAAAATTTATGAATACGATATTCAAACGGAGGCCGGCATGACTTACCGTTTGATGAGAGGAATATAACGTAAAACCAAACAAAATGAGACTGATAACTACAGCGCTTATTTTACTTTCCGTATCGCATATAGCGTTTGCGCAAAATCCGGTTATTCAGACAAACTACACTGCCGATCCGGCTCCCATGGTCTATGATGGCCGGGTATTTCTTTATACGACCCATGATGAAGAAAACTCGACATGGTCTACGATGAATGACTGGCGGTTATACACGACCGGCGATATGGTAAACTGGACAGACCATGGAACAATATTATCGTATACGGATTTCGTTTGGGCGAAAGGCGATGCATGGTCAGGCCTATCTTATGTTCAAAGGAAGGAACAACACGGATGTGATGTATTTTGACTATTGGAGATTTGCAGAACAGGCAGATGTCGGGGAATATTTTTTGTGAATGATTGTTTTATCGGCTAAAGGGAAATTACGAACGAAACTATGAGCAGAAAAGCTATGATAATTACTTTTGTCTTGGTTTTTATACAATTGGGTATATATGGCCGGGACGGTGTCTCTGAATTGACAACAGAGAAGGCTCTTCCCTTTCCGGGAACATCGGTAAAACTGACCCCTTCCTGGATAAAGCAACGCGAAGAGTTGAATACGGCATACCTTAAATCTCTTGATGTAGACAGGTTGTTACATAATTTCAGGGTCAATGCCGGATTGTTGTCGAATGCCGAGCCTCTGGAAGGATGGGAGGCTCCCGGGATCGGTTTGAGAGGTCATTTTACAGGTCATTATCTTTCTGCGGCTGCGAGTGTGGTTGAAAATACAAAAGACTCCCTGCTGTCCGCTCGCGTGAATTATATGGTGGACGAATTGTATAGATGTCAGCAGGCATTGGGAGGTTTATATCTCAGCGCTTTTCCGGAAAGTGATTTTGATACTCTGGAAAGGCAGTTCGGGGGTGTATGGGCGCCATATTATACCTACAATAAAATTATGCAGGGCTTGTTGGATGTTTATACGCGGACGGGAAATCAGCAGGCTTATGAAATCGTTACGGGCATGGCTGATTATATAGAGCGACGAATGTCCCGACTGGATGAAGAAACGATTGAAAAAGTCCTTTATAGTGTGGGGGCGAATCCGTCGAATGAAGCCGGAGCCATGAATGAAGTCCTTTATAAACTGTATAAAGCCTCGAAAAATCCCCGGTATTTATCCTTGGCGAAAATATTCGACCGGGACTGGTTTGCCGTTCCGTTATCAAAAAATGAAAATATTCTCAGCGGGTTGCATGCCAATACTCATTTGGTTCTTGTCAATGGCTTTGTGCAACGTTATTCGGTCACAGGAGAAATATTGTATCGGGATGCCGCAGTGAATTTCTGGAATATGTTGCTCAAGGAGCATGCTTATGTGAACGGAACAAGCAGCGGGCCGCGCCCGAATGTTACGACTCCAACATCGCTTGCGGCAGAACATTGGGGCATTCCGGGCGTCCTTAGTAATACCATGACAAAAGGAATCGCGGAATCATGCGTATCTCATAATACCCAAAAGCTTACGTCCTCGCTTTTTACGTGGACGGCAAACCCTGGTTATGCCGATGTTTATATGAATACGTTTTATAATGCGGTCATGGCGTTGCAGAGCGCTCATACGGGAGCCTGCGTATACCATTTGCCTTTGGGTTCGCCCCGGAATAAATCATTTTTGAAAGAGAATGATTTTCGTTGCTGTAACGGTTCGGGTATAGAAGCATTTGCTGCTCTTCATTCGGGTATTTACTACTATCACGAATCCGATTTATGGGTAAATCTTTATGTTCCGTCGGAATTGAACTGGAAAGAACGGGGTGTCTTCATCGGTCAAACCGGAGATTTTCCGTCGGAATCGTCCGTTGAATTTTCTATATCCGTAAAAAAGAAATCAGCATTCAATCTTCATCTGTTTATTCCCGCCTGGGCCCAAAACACAGAAGTGTTTGTCAATGGAGAAAAACAACCGGGAAACGTTTCACCTTCTTCGTATTTCGATCTGAAACGGGAATGGAAAAACAAAGACGAGGTAAAACTGGTTTTTCATTCTGATTTTCATCTGAAATCGATGCCGGATAACAAAAATGTCGTCGCTCTGTTTTACGGCCCTGTTCTTCTGGCGTTTGAAACATCATCCGAACTTATCCTGAAAGGAACATACGATGAGATCCTGAGCAACCTGTCTGTAACAGGGCAGAATCGTTTTCAGCTGAATAATGGCGGACAAAAGTATACCCTTCGTCCGCTATATCAGATAGAACATGAATCTTACGGTGTTTATGCGACAATAAGGAATTATTGAAATATTCCTTTAATAATCAGGGATATTTAGTAAATTCATAAAAAACTGTCGATAGTTACAAAAATCGGCAGTTTTTTATTATCAAGGTGATTGCTTATCATATCATGGATAAATTTTAGTGATTTTCCGATTATTTCATTGTTTTTTTCATGGATTTAGGGTGCAGCGTTTCATGCCAATCAATCGATTAATTGACAGATCAAATCCTCGTCTGACAGGTTTGTATACGATTTAAGCAGCATCAGGGCTATTTTACCTTCGGGTGAAAAATAGGATTCCCGACCCAGAGGACTCTCTTTAAACCCTAACTCCCTGGTCAGGCTACTAAATGGAAATAATCGTAAGCATCCGGTGAGGCACGTATTTCTAAAAAAAAACGTATCATTCTATCTTTGTGTGCGCCGAGGTGCGCCGTATTATTTTGTCAGCAGTTGCTTGTATTTTTTTAATTTCAGGATTTCAACCTGTGTCCCAAACAATCGGACTCGATTAGGATTTTTCAGGACATTTGTTCAAACCTTGTTTTGATTTCCGGTTATGAGGCAATAAATCCGCCAGGTCGAGTCTGTAATCTGTATCGTAGGAATGGATGTTGTCAAGGACATAGACAAACCATTCGCGGAAGTTTACATCTGCTGCTTTACAGCATCCCATCATGGAATAGATAACTGCTGCATCTTCGGCAGCGTCATGGTTTCCACAGAACAGGCAGTTCTTTTTTCCAAGTGCGACCGGCCTGACACTATTCTCAATGAGATTGTTGTCTATGCGGTATCTTCCGTCCGGATGGTACCTGCTCAATTGGGGATAATGTTTATAGGTGTAGCGGATGGCTTTTCCGATGGGACTTTTGGGTAATACTTTATTGTATTCCTTTACGAGCCATTTTTCAAATGCCACCATGATGGGGTATGCTAACCGGCTGCGTAGTTCAGCACGTTCTTCATAGGACAAGCCATCCTGGTCGGCCTTGCGTTCTACCTGGTAGAGCAATCCGATTTGGGATAAGGCGTATTCTGCCCTGTCTTTATCGTTGGACAGGGATTCTTCAAACTTACGCCTGGCATGCACCCGGCAGCCCAGGGGCAAAACGCCTTGTTTGTTTTCGTAGATTTTGTATACTTCGTATCCATCGGTTTGCAAGGCTCCCTGGTAGTCGAGTAGTAAGGGGATGATTACTTTCTGTGCCCTTGAGCCTTTATCGTAATGGAAAAAGACGAGCGAATCCATAACGGAACGTAGCAGCCAGATGTAGCTTTTTACTGTTTTATTTTTTTCATCCATGACAACCGGCACCGTTGTTTCATCTACCTGGATATAATCTGTTGCCGGTACGATTTCTTTCAAGCGGTAATACATCGGGCGCAGCAGGTCTGCCGTTTCCTTGAACCGGCCGTTTACGGTTGAAGCGGCAAGGTGTATGCCCTCGCGTTTAAACATTTGTATCTGGCGGTAGAAAGGCAGGTGGTTGACGTATTTGTTGACCGTCAGTTCGGCCAAAAGGCTGGCCCCGGCATAACTGCGTGCCAGGGGCAGGGCTGGCAGGGGGGCTGTTACGATAGGGTTTTCCACCCCTTCTCCTTTATGGGTTTTAAGGACATATTTATGACGGATAATACGGCGTACATAAAACCGGCCTGGTTCAAATTCCAGCACTTCGGTGATTTCAGGGGGAAGCTCGCTATAATTTTCTTTGTTTTCTATTTGCGGATAGATATGTTCTTCCCTGCGGGGAAGGTTTTCGGCCAACGGTTTGCGTACTGGCTTTTCTT
Source organism: Tannerella sp. (assembly GCA_031285685.1). Taxonomy (GTDB): domain Bacteria; phylum Bacteroidota; class Bacteroidia; order Bacteroidales; family Tannerellaceae; genus Tannerella. Next base: position 10,894 of record JAITVS010000262.1, on the reverse strand, counting down.
TGACCTGTACTTTTATGGTTTCTTTTTTGTACGCCTGGATTTCTTCCGATGCTTTTTCTGCTTCCTGTTCCTCTTCTGCAAGAAGTTTAAGGCCCTCAAAATCAATACGGCGTTGAAGCGGGTCCGGATTTACAAAACGTTCGCTGGATTTGCCCCAGATACGGCGTTTGAGGTATTCTGCCTGGCTTTCAAGGGAAAGGATTGTTTCTTGCTGTTCAAGAATCGTTTTCTCGTAAGAAGATTTCATTTCCCCGGCTTCTTCCTGCCCCTTCAGCCCTGCTTTCAGGCGGCTGATCTCACGGAACCGGCGGTCGCTTTGGTCCAACAGGTGGCGGATGAATGTTTCGGTATCTAAAGGGGGAGCCTGCACGTTTTGTCTTCTTTCTATTTTTTGTTTCGCCTGCAAAGAAACAATGAAGACTGAACAGATGCAAATGGCTTATGACTTTTTACTTTTTACTTTTTTTCTCTATTTTTTCCGGTTTCCCGGCTTCCAGCGTAGCTTACGATGGCATTCCGGCAGGCTTATGCCCTGAACCGTCAGGATCAGCTCCTGCCATGATGTGGGATGGTTACTCCTGCCGCTTTCCATATCAAAACAGGGCAGGCGGAAACGGCCTGCTTCGAGTTTCATATGGTATATTACTAATCCACCGGTTTCCATATGCAGGATTTTCATGGAATCCAACTGGCGGTTGATGAAAATGAAGGCATCGCCATCCGGAACATCCAGGCCCATCTGGTTTTGGACGATCCCGCTCAAAGTATAAAAGCCTTTGCGCATATCCGTCGGGGAAGGATAAAGGTAATAACGGATGGATTCATTTAAACTGAACATGGGCTAACGGGACAATTGAATGAGCGTTTTTATGAGTTCTATATCCTGGGAACCACTAATGCGAACCGTGGTACCGGTTGGATAACAGATCTCAATAATGGATTCCTGTGTTGCAGGCTTGGATAGGGGGCTTCCCCGTTGTATGGCTTTGCTGGCAGGTGCTTGGGTGTCACTACCGGATGAAACTAATAAAGGTATAAAACCGGGCTCACCCGCCGGATGCTTTACTCCATGATGATGGGGTTCTGCCGCAGTAGCATGTTTATATAACTTCAGGTATTTCTTTTGCCAATAGTAAAAACGCGAGCGGGTGATTTGTTCGTTGGAACAGAAATCACGCGCACAAAGGCCACTGGCCTGGTAACGGGTATAGATCTCTTTATAGGTTTCTAGCGTCCACATTCTCTTTTTTGAATACAAAGGTCACCTATTTTTTAACGAATGGAAACACGGAGTTCACCGGATGGTTACAAATAATCCATAAATCCGTCCCAGTTCATTGCCAAGAAAACTTTGGTGATAATCCCGATAAATATCGAACTCGGTGAAACCAATCGTGGGGTGTAATTCGGAGTAATACATAAAGATACAATAAATTCCAACCAATTCATAATGAATAAGTTTGGAACTAGTTTTTTTTAAGTGAATCACCCAACTTACTGATGTCACACTTCTGTAAATTCACAAACTTTGTCTTAATCACAGGACGACTTTACATAACGGATTTTAAGTGGATTAAACAACATTTGAAAATTAAATCGTTTTATGGCACTTCGGAAAAATGCCGTTTATTCTCAAATTTGGATTGCTATCTGTACTTATCTCATCATTGCCGTTGCTAAAAAGAGAATGTGCTTTATATACTTTTTCTCAAACTTTGGGACTTTCACCTTTTTTCTCCGGTTATATTTCTGCATCTCTGTTTTATGAACATTCTGATGCAGTATAGGAAAGATATATTTATTGGTTTCATCCTGATTCATATATTTCTGAATTATTACACTTGCTTCATCACATAATGGGAGGTTAATCCTTTTTCCTGTTTTTTGTCTTGTATAAAGGAGCCTCCTTTCAACTATATTATCAGGAGTCAAATTTGCCATATCTGTAAAATTAATACCACTACATAAATAACTGAATACAAACAAATCCTTAGCAAATTGTACATATTCAGACTGACCGGATACATCGTAACCATCCGGTGAACTGCGTGTTTCCATTCGTTAAAAAATAGGTGACCTTTGTATTCAAAAAAGAGAATGTGGACGTTAGAAACATATAAAGATATCTATAGCCGTTACCAGGCCAGTGGCCTTTGTGCACGTGATTTTTGTTCCAACGAGCGAATCACCCGCTCGCGCAGGGCAAACGCATGAAAAAAGCATCTAAGCATAGGTTTAAATATTCATAACCGTCTAAATATTAAGTTATTAAAATTTGTTTTATTGGGTATTGTTTTGTATATTTGTGTGATAATAAATTAATTACATGTGAATATATTAGATTTTGCCAATAGTATCCCTGATTTTCGTCAGGACTTCAAAGTACAACATCAAGCCTGTGACATTGTATTTATAACAGTAGCCGCCGTTATCTGCGGGGCACAGGATTGGGAAGACATAGAGTACTTCGGACATTGTAAAGAGGACTTTTTCCGTCAATACCATCTCCTGCCTAACGGGATTCCCTCTCACGATACGTTCAATCGCTTCTTTGCCAACCTCAACCCGAAAGTATTGGAGAGTGAGTTCCGTTCATGGGTTAAAACCATTTGTAATCAGGATTCTAATTTAGTCTCTATTGATGGCAAAACCATACGTGGTGCAAAAGTCGGTTCCAAGAGTGTTTTTCACATGGTCAGTGCTTTTTGCCATGCTAATGGCGTGAGTTTAGCCCAAGTCAGAACAGAAGAAAAGTCGAATGAAATCACCGCCATCCCCAAGTGATTGAAAGTCTTAGACTTGCAGGGATGTCTTGTCAGTATTGATGCAATGGGTTGTCAGCAAGAAATAGCCAATCAAATAACGGAACAGAAAGGCGATTATCTTTTAGCCGTTAAAAATAATCAACCGGCACTTTTTGAAGTACTTGAGGATACTTTTAAACTGCAGGAGCGCAAAGATGTTGCTTTGAGTGAAGAATTGGACTTTGGACATGGAAGAATAGAAAACAGAACCTGTTTTATCTCTTCTGATTTACAACATGTTGACACCTTGAAGTGGAAGGATGCCAAAACCTTGATTAAGATTGTTCCCGAACGTTATAACAAAACCAAACAGATACAGGAAGAACCCATGATCCGTTACTATATCTCAAGTTTGGAAGCAGATGCAAAAATGTTTAATACATTCATCAGACAGCAATTGGGGCATAGAGAACAAATTGCATTGGCTCTTGGATGTGACAATGGGAGAGGATGCTTCTCGAAAAAGAGCTAAAAACTCCCCGCAGAACTTCTCGGTAGTATTCAAAACGGCATTGTCGATGCTTAAACAATATACCCCAAGACCCGATAAGAAGAAACAGCCTTCTATCAAAACCAAACGCAAAATGGGGGGATGGTCGGATAAATGTCTCAGGGATATGCTAAACTTAGAACCTATATGAATTTTTCATGCGTTTGCCCTGGTTTTTTCTCGAAAATATTTGGAGTTTAAAAATAAACCTATATCTTTGCACTCACAATTCGGAGGAATAGCAATAACAAACAAATTTTGGTGTGGTAGTTCAGTTGGTTGGAATACCTGCCTGTAAGGATATTATCCGTTTCATCCGCTCCCGCCATATCAAATGTGATTATCTGGGTATGATTAAGGTTGGAGAAAATGGAAAAACCAAGTATGGTTTTGAATGGAAAAACTTTACTGCTCCTGCATTGATAAAGCTTCTTACTCAAAGAAAACAGAAGAAGTACAGCCGCAAGTTGCGCTGTTACTACATCACGGTTGATGTGGTCTTTGCCGACACCTCTGTCAGACTCTTTTTTGTCCGCCGCAGTAAGAACGGAGCTTGGAATGGACTTATGACAACCAATACCAAACTGGAGTTCTTTGAAGCGTACAAAATCTACTCCCAAAGATGGTCTCTGGAGGTCGTTTTCAAGGAAGCCAAAGGGATGCTTGGATTGGGCAAATGTCAGGCCAACAACTTTGCTTCGCAGATTGCCGCCACTTCTTTGGTCGCTTTGCAATACAACATCCTTTCGGTGGTAAAGAGGTTTACAGCATACGAAACGATGGGAAAACTCTTTGAAGACATGACCAAAGACTCTTTGGAACTCTCGGTTAATGACAGAATAGGGGGAGCCCTTCAGGAAATCGTAATAGCCATAGCCAACCTCTTCGGTTTGGTCGATGAGGAAATATATGATGCTATTATCAACAGGTCTGAGGAACTGAACCATATATGCGATATTTACAATTTTAAACTGGCAAGTTCAACTTGCGAAACTTGAATATATTATAATTGGAATAAGGACAGAGAGTTTAACTTGGTCTACAAAAACAGTTATTTTTCTGCCCCGACTTCTCTCCAAAAAAGAAAGGAGGCATACGACAAAAGTGATATAAAGAAACAACTTTGTGAAATTTTGCCAAAAACAGCAGGCAATACTTATTTTGGAGAATTTAATAACAATGATTAAACAAACAAATTAAAAGTAAATTAAACATGATTAGTAAAAAAATCTTAGTATCCATATCTATTATAGCTATTGCAGCAATCGCTTCTTTTAATGTAAATATTTCCTCTCAAGAAAATGGATTATCTGATATCTCATTAGAAAATGTGGAAGCTTTGGCATTTGAGACAACAGATCCACTTCCACCAAGTGACGGCCTATCAGCTATGCCATATGATTGTTTTGACAAGTATGGACAAAAAGTTGGTAGTGGAACGACCTGTTATGCTCCTGGTTATAGTAAAAGTTGTACATCTAAAGGATGCTAAAAAGAATCAAGTGAAGTGCGACAAAAAAAGTCGCACTTCATTCAACATTCACAAAAAAAAAATATGAAATACATCTTCTTCTTCTTCTTCATATTTATTTTCTGTTCTTGCAAAAATCAGAAATACAATGACATTGAACAAATCATCAATGTTGATCTTGACAATAGCATAATTAAAGTATCTGCATTTATAACAGATGCTGAAGTCATTAAATTAGAAACTCATGAAGAATGTTTAGTACATAGAATATCTAAAATTCAATACATCAACAACAAAATCTACATTTTGGACATTGCGCATAATTCTCTCCTTATTTTTAATAAAAACGGGGATTTCGAGAAAAAACTTCAAAAAGTAGGTAATGGGCCGGGTGAATATATTCAACTAATGGATTTCTTCATTCAAGACGATCATATATTTATAATGGATTTCACAACACAATCCATATTAAAATATAATTCAGACTTGGATTATATCAATAGCTTCAAATACAATACTTTTGGCAGTAAATTTGTGATAAAAGATGATTTGTTTTGGATATACAATGAACCTACGGGTCAAAAGGATGATTATCAATTCACATGTTTAAACCAAAGCAACACAGAACCAAACAACTACCTACCAAGGGTATTCAAAACACATAAACATAATTGGGGAGACGTTAACACTCTTTTCAAACATAAAAACGATCTATATTTATCCCCAAAGCATAGAGGCATTATATACCATGAAAAAAACAACAATTTAGAAGCAATTTATAAAATACAATTCAGCAAAAATAATTTTCCAGAAAAAGAAAATATTAACGACTATGACATATTCGATCCAAATTTCAATTATGTCTTAAAAGAAAATTTTTATGTCACAGACGATTATCTGATCTTTGATTATTTTTATAATGGATATAGGAGTTTCTGTTTTTATGATTTAAAAAACAGAAACACATTTTCCAACATTGTAGAAAATGATTTATTAGAAGGTTTCATATTTTCTCCCCGGTGGGGAAATGCCAATTATCTAATAGAGGAGGTTGCATCATCTTATGTAAAAGAGGATTTTTATTTCCTATCCAACTATAATGAACAACTAAAAGATATTAATGATGATGACAATCCTGTAATCATACTTTACACGATAAAAACACTATGAATTTGATTCCATCTTCATCCATTTTTGTGGAAATCGAGTAGGAGGAAAACGAAGTAGTGCTCTTCCTACTTTCTGTTTTCCGACCTCTCACACCACCATAATTCCAACTTCGTGATTATGGTGGTTATCACAATTTAATTAAACCCAACATTCATAGATAGAGTTTTGCTAATCAGTATGTTTGTACTTTGATAGTTTTGATTATATTTTGATGTTTACCAATCAAATAATATTATTGATATTCATCTAAATATAAGTTTATAAACCAATTCAAAAAACTTTCATAATCATCAAAGCTTACGTAATTTTGCTTCTTTTTTCCTTGATTACTATTGATACAAATTTAAAGAGAAAACTCAGATACTATCTGCAATTTCAGATATTATTCTTATAATTCCAAGTATTTTTTATAGCTTTGTGTCTGAAACTTTCGTAATTTTCACCAAAGCATGAGAATCCTATTGTTCTTGTTTTTATTTGTCGTGTTAAGCTTAAATCTGCATTCTTCCGGTGTTAAGTTTTATAATATCAATGATTTATATGGTGTTTCTATTAAGGAGGCTTACTCGATATGCAAAGATGAAAAGGGTTTTATCTGGGCGGCATCAAAAACCGGTATTCTGCGGGTATCGGAAAATGAATGCCGTGTATACGGACTTCCATACAAAACAACAGACGTTTTTTCGACAAAGGTCGTTTATCGGGATTCTTTGTTGCTTGCCCATACGAATAACGGACAGTTATTTTTGTATGACGAGCTTTATGATCGCTTTGATTTTATGCTGGATTTGAAGCAAATGCTGAATTATCGCTATCTGGTGGTTTCCGGGATCGTTATTGATAAAGACCTGAATTTATGGATTGGAACTTCTGTCGGTTTGTATAAATACGAAAATACAATGTTAAAGCCGGTTTTCGAAAGAAAGACGGATGTCAGACAAATTGCGGCATGCGGCGATCATGGTTTATTGTATTCCACGACAGAAGATATTGGGCTTTTGGATCTGGAGACGGGTATAGTGAAAAGTATTTATGAATATGCATCCGAAAATGAGTATACGGTATCAAGCTTCCTCTATGAAGAGGATAAGGAGCGATTACTGATCGGCACGATTTCGATGGGGCTTTTTTATTATAATCTGAAAGAAAAGGTAATGGCCGAGATACCCGTTAAAAATTTTCCCAGACAGCCGGTCATAGCATTAAGGAAAAATTCGGACTCAACTTTTCTGGCCGGAATTGACGGTCAGGGAGTGTGGGAATTGAGCGGAGACGGGGAAAAAGTCCTGAATATCTATAAAGAAGATGTGAACGATCCATATACACTTCGGGGCAACGGAGTGTATGATATTCTATGCGATAAGAACGGAAGAGTCTGGATTGCGACATTTACCGGCGGTTTGTCGTTTTTCGATCAGGAGAAACCTTTGGTAAACCAGATTACACACCAGATTAATAATTCGAATTCGTTGGTAAACAACTACGTAAGCAAAGTATTGGAAGACTGTCGGGGCGGTTTGTGGTTTGCAACCAACAACGGGATTAGCCGCCGGAATGTACCAACCGGCCAATGGCATACTTATTTTCAGGACAAACAGGACGGTGCGAGTGTCTTTCTGGCTTTATGCGAAGACGATGCGGGCAATATCTGGGCCGGGTCGTATTCGTCAGGCGTTTATGTTCTGGACGGGAATACCGGAAATGTGATTAACCATTATTTCCATGAGAAAGATAATCGCGATTTCTCCGTAAAATTTGTCCGCGATCTCTTTAAAGATACGCAGGGTGATATATGGATAGGGGGTACTCATAATGTTGTTTGCTATTCAAAATCGGAGGGCCGTTTCGTAACTTATGGTCCTCAGCCGGTCAATTCTCTGGAGGAGTTATCTTCCGGGAAAATGCTGCTGGCCTGCAATTATGGTTTGCTTTCGTTAGATAAACATACGGGTGGATACGAGGTTTTATTTGAAAACTGCTTTGTGCAGGATGTGGTAGTTGTGGGTCGCGATATCTGGGTGGCTACTTCCGGAGAAGGGTTGGTACAATATGATTATGAAAACCGTACGATGAACAAGTATACGGCCGATTCGGGTCTCGTGTCAAACTACATCAACAGCCTTCTTTACGAGGACGGCTATTTATGGCTTGGAACGGAGAACGGTTTATGCCGGTTTGACGTGGAAAACAAACAGGCGCGTACCTATCTGTCAACAATGCCGCTTTCGTCACCATCCTTTAATGTCAGTTCCTGCATTAAGTCGGGTAATGGCAATTTGATATGGGGCACAAACGCCGGGGTGGTTTTTCTGAACCCCGATTTGCTGCCTCAGGAAGAAATCAATGGAGTTATATTCATTCAGGATATAACCGTATCGGGATGTTCCATCCGTGAAAATGAGGACTTGTTGAATCAAATCCCCATAAATAATCAAAGCGGCTTAAGGTTGGATTATGGACGGAATAACTTTATCCTGGAATTGTTACCACTCGGGATGCATACATCCGGAAGTAAATTTTCCTGGAAGTTGGACGGGTTTGATGCTGACTGGAGCTCTCCGTCCGTGCTTCGGTTCATTACCTACACGAATATTCCGGACGGACAGTTCAATTTAAAAATAAGGATGTATGACGGTTCACTTTCGAAAATTCTGGACGAACGCTCGCTGGCGGTGAAAGTTATTCCCCCGTTTTGGAAGACAGGGTGGTTCCGTTTGTCGCTCGTTGTATTGATTCTCGGTATAATTTTCTATTTATGGAGAGTTTATTCCGTTCGTCTGAAGGAAAGGCATGCCAGGGATAAGATCCGCTTCTTTACGAATATGGCGCATGACATACGTACATCGCTGACCCTGATAAACGCTCCGATAGACGAGCTGAATAAAGCGCCGGAATTGTCTGAAAAGTCCCGTTATTACCTTGGTCTGGCAACGGAACAAACGGAGAAAATGTCCCTGGTGGCAAATCAGCTGTTGGATTTTCAGAAAGTCGATACCGGCAAAGAACAGCTGAACCTGACAGGCGTAGATATCGTGCAGTTGACTGTACGGCGGGTACAAATGTTCGAAGCATTCGCCCGGAAGCGGAATATCGGATTGCATTTTTCCTCGTGCAAGGATTTGTATATAACGTCGGTCGATGAATTGAAAATGGAAAAAGTGATCGACAACCTGCTTTCGAATGCGATAAAATATTCACCGTCAGGAGGTAAGGTGGATGTGACGCTTGATTGTGGGGAAAAGGAATGGAGCTTGGAGGTCCGGGATTATGGAATCGGTATCCCCGGCGATGCAAAAGAGAAGTTGTTCCGTGAGTTTTACAGAGGCGAGAACGCGGTAAACTCAAAAATTGTCGGTTCCGGTATCGGATTGTTGTTGGTGAAAGATTATATAGCGATGCACAACGGGCATGTCCATATCGACAGTAAAGAAGGCGAAGGCTCATCTTTCAGGGTGGTAGTTCCTTATGAAGAAGTCAATGTTGTTTTGCCGTCCGGTGACGGATCGGTCGCAGGAAAGGATGATCACGCATACCCTTATGCGGAAATGTTAATCACGGAAAATGACGCTAAAAAAGAAAAAAAGGCCTTTTTGTTGATTGTCGAAGACAACGATAATCTCCGTGAATTCCTGAACGTCTTATTCGGGGATCAGTTTTTCGTATCAACAGCGCAAGACGGTGTCGAAGCCTGGGAACAAATCTGCCGTCAGACACCGGATCTGATCATTTCGGATGTTATGATGCCCAACATGGACGGTTTTGAATTATGCAAAAAGATAAAAACGACATTCGAAACATCTCATATCCCTGTTCTGTTACTAACAGCCTTGTCGGATAAAACCAGCCAGATGGAGGGACTGGGGTATGGGGCGGACGATTATGTAACCAAGCCGTTTGATATGCCTCTGCTTTTGCAACGGATAAAAACGATCTTAAAGAACCGTGAGATTGTCAGGGAGAAAGCGTTGAAGTTGATCAAACATACCGAGGATGAAGAACCCCTTCTGTCCAATAGTCTGAATGACCGGTTTGTAAAAAAAGCGTTGGAGGTGGTTCGTGAAAACATCTCGAACACGGAGTTCGGGAAAGATGAATTTGCATCGGCAATGAATGCGAGTCCTTCATTATTATATAAAAAGATGAAAGCGCTTATGGGGCAGTCTCCTGCGGACTTTATCCGGGTGGTCCGTTTTGATTATGCGCTGGAACTACTCCGGTCCCGGAAATATACCGTGGCGGAAGTAAGCGAGATGTGCGGATTTACAAGCGCCAGTTATTTCAGTACGGCATTCAAAAAACATTTCGGTAAATCACCCATAGAAGTGTAATTTTTAACAAAAAAAATGTCAACACGTAATCTTTTAAGGTATGTATATTTTCCATACATACCATAACTTTTTCTGTCCATTACATCTGGACGGTATTCGGCTGATATGTTTGAGATCGAAGATTAAATATCTGAAATCTAAAACCTGAAAATTGTTTATTGGGTATTTTTGTATATTAATAATCAAAAAATAAGAATGCCTATGACACAAAACGCGTTACTTTATGTGAATAAAAGTTATGAAATATTCATTACCTATAGATGACAATGACATTGTCGCTTATTTAAAAACTTAAATTATAAATTTAATAATCTAATAACATGAAGAAAAAAAATGTCAGAATTTATGAGCCGGTATTTTTGCTGTATGGTTACAGGAAAAGGTTATTGACCGGATTATTGTTTTTAATGATTAACCTTTGTTGTCTCCCTGCATTTGCCCAGAACAAAATGATCAGCGGTATGGTTGCGGATGTAAATGGCGAAGCAGTTATAGGAGCCAGTGTAAAAGTCTTGGGCACAACCCTTGGCACAACAACAGACCTGGATGGTAAATATTCTTTCAATGCTCCTCAAAGCGGTACGTTGGTGATTTCTTATATCGGTTATAAAACACAGGAACATCCTTTAGG
>JAITVS010000170.1 GCA_031285685.1 Tannerella sp. | reverse complement strand
TGATTTTCACTTTCTCTCCGATCTTGATTTTACAAGTCTGGGTACCGCCTCGCATGATCAGCATTTCGCCGGTAGCGCGCGATTTTTCCACTTCGGCCATGTCTTCCAGCTCTTTTTTTGTCGTTACATTCGGATTTAAGGGAATATTCGCCTTTGATGTGTACACCTTTTTTGACATATCCAATGATTTCTGGAGATAACCTTCCACCCCGTCGACACTTTCCGGCGCATACTGGTCGATTTCCTTATCATCGTGGTGCAGGTAATAGTATCGGTTGAATTTCGGTGGCATCAGGTTGGCCGACAAATTAAAGCTGGTCATCTCTTTGTCGTAGGTAATTTCAGCCACTTTGCCTCCGCCCGGTTTTCCGAAAAAGGTCTCCTGCCCATTATAAAAGAACCATTCTCCATAAATCCAGGACAACCTGTTAATCAGTTCGAAGCATGTCTCGTTATACTGGCATACATAGTCGAGCTTGCCGCCAAATACCGGCTTGCTGGTTACGCTTCCTCCGTTTCCGGAATTACTAACGGCTTCATCCACAATCTGCTGCAACGTTTTATCCATGAATGAATCCATTGTCTCTTTCCCGTCTAATTTAATGGTTGGACTTTTTCCGGTAATCACAATCGCATTCTGCTGTCCGTGATATCCTGACATTGAGACGTTTGTGATGATTCCCTCAAACAAGTTCTCTTCGCCGGTTTGTTTGTGTTTCATCGTAATATTTACCGGTTCACCTATTAAGTCAATTAATTTAGCCGGACTTTCCATCCATTTCTCATCAAGATTCTCATAATCTATCTCTATTTCAAATGAATGATGACTGTTGAAGGATTGGTTCAGATGTAAAGAAACAAAATGCGTCTTTGCTCCTGCGACGGTTAATTCGGTATCGACTTTATTAAGATCTTCTGCCATGGTTATTTATTTTAGTATATACACCTATGTATTAAATATACATGATTTGTTCAAAAAATAGATTTAAATACCCGTCAAAAATAATTATAAAAAAACAAAATACAAACGTTTTAAGAAAAAAATAATAAATAGTTTAGACAATATAGACTGTATGATAAAAAATAAAAATTGAAAAATAAATCAAACTTTCAGTTTGTGAGGTTTTTAGTAGTTTGAAGGGGGCGGGGATAAAACTTCCCTTTTTACTCAGAATATCTAAAACCTTCCAAAAATGCCTTTTTGGGTGATAATATGTCAATGAGAAAAATAAAAACAGTATTTTTTTGATATCTTAAAATATAATTTTTACATTTGTGATTGTTCCGTTTAAAGCATACCTCCTTATTAACCGGTATGCGAATGCCGGAGTTCGATGGATCATCTTAATGTTAATAATTAAATAATGTACACATGAAACAGAATCAATGGATTATTTTATTCCTGTTTGGAGCAGTTCTCCTGACGGGATGTAAGACAAAAGTGTATGAACCTGCTTTTGGAGTTTGTGCGAGGATTTCCGATTATCCGATGCTTTCCGCGGTTGGTTATGATTTTGTAGAAGAGGGGGTAGGTCGTTTCTTAGTGCCGGATAAGCCCGATTCGGACTTTCTGAGTATTCTTGAAGAACAGCGTAAGACAGGGGCAAAAGTGGTTTCCTGTAATGGATTTTTTCCGGGACATTTAAAAATTGTCGGAGATACGACAATGCACGAAGAATTACTTGCCTGGGGGGAAACGGCACTCCGGAGGGCGCAGATGGCAGGTATGAGTTATATCGTATTAGGTAGTGGTAAGGCCAGATACGTACCGGAAGGATTTCCTAAAGACAAGGCTACCCGACAATTTGTAGATTTGTGCAAGGGTTTAGGGCCAATTGCCGAAAAATATCAGATTGTAATTGTGATCGAGCCTTTGAATACGGGGGAGACCAATCTTATTAATTCGGTAGAGGAGGGAGCTCAGGTGGTTGAGGCGGTAAACCATCCCAATATACAATTACTTTGTGATATTTATCACATGATGTGTGATAACGAACCGGCAGATAATATTATTAAATACGGAAAGTATATCCGGCATTGTCATATTGCCGAAAAGGAGGGGCGTGCGGCTCCCGGTGTGAAGCAGGATGATTTTACTCCTTATTTTGCAGCATTGAAGGCAATCGGATATGAAGGAGGGCTTTCTGTTGAATGCCGCTGGGAAAACCTGAAGGAACAGGCGCCGTCGGCATTAGCTTATATGAAACAACAATTCGGATTATTAAAATAAATTTATTTATCATGGGAAACAGAAGAGATTTTATTAAAACAATGTCCACAGGCACTGCCGCATTTTTGCTGGGTGGTGGTGGAATGGGCCTGAGCGCCAAGAGTTACAGCCAGATCATAGGGGCTAACGACAGGATACGTGTAGGAGTGGTCGGTTTTTCCGACCGTTTTCGCGCTTCATTGTTACCCGGTTTTATCAACCATGCCAAAGGACTGAACTTTGAGATGGTTGCTCTTTCCGACTTGTGGAACCGGCGTCGTGACGAAGGAAAAGCGTATATCAAGGAAAAAGGAGGATGGGATGTTGCTTTATGTCGCAATAATGATGAACTTTACGAAAGAAAAGATATAGATGCTGTCATCATCAGTACGGCAGATTTTCAGCATGCTCTGCATCTTGTTGAAGCAGCTAAAGCAGGAAAACATGCTTATTGTGAAAAACCGTTTGCTGAAACATTGGATGATGCAACTGAGGCATTGAAGGCCTGTAAGGCAGCTAATATTGTCGTGCAGATCGGTTCGCAACGCCGGAGCGGAGCTAATTACCATGCCGCCTATGACTATATTAAATCCGGAAAATTCGGTGATATTATGATTGCGGAAATGACCTGGAATGTAAATCAGCCGGGACGTTGGCGTCGTCCGTCGTTATGTGCGACAATACAGGAAAGCGATGTAGACTGGAAACGATTCCTGATGAATCGTCCGATGGTGCCGTGGGATCCGCGTAAATATCTGGAATATCGTTTGTTCTGGCCGTATTCTTCCGGTATTCCCGGACAATGGATGTGTCATCAGATTGATACGGTTCACTGGTTTACCGGACTTCCTTATCCCCGCAGTGTGGTTTCCAATGGAGGAATCTATTTGTGGCAGGACGGGCGTACCAATGCCGATACACTTACTTCGGTATTTGATTATGGTCCGTTAGATAATTCATCCAAAGGTTTCCAGGTGATTTATTCATCCCGTTTTACCAATTCGGCCGGAGGAACAAAAGAATTATATTATTCCAATGGAGGAATGTTGAATCTGGATACGAATGAAATCACGTCGGAGGGAGGATTGCGTGAACGTGAAGCTGCTGCAATGGATTTGAAACCGAATCTGCTGGAGCCCTATAGCTTACCCAAAGAAGCCGTAGAGACCGATGCGAATACAGGCGGAGATCCGTTAACTTCAGCACATATGAAAAACTGGATGGAGTGTGTAAAAGCAAATAATGTAAAGACAAACTGTCCGGTAGAAGCCGGTCACAGTCACACGATTGCTTGTGCTATGGCCAATGCCGCATTCCGCACCGGGTTACGTGTAACCTATGATCCGGCAAAACAGCAGGTAATGGCAGGAGACAAAGTATTTAAATATTAAATAAGAGGTTTTTCAGAAAACTTTTAAGCCATTCTTATAAGAATTTAGGAATATGATCCGGGAAAGTGCCTTATTGAGGCACTTTCTTTTTTTGTATTTTAAAAAACATGTATTTTTTTTGATAACTAAAAGTTTAATCCTTATTTTTGTGATAACGAAAAAAACGATTGAAAGGTTCATTCAAATTATTACAACAACAGAAAAACACTGAATAATTTAGGAATAGTTACCATGAAGCACAAGGTATCCAATCGAATTTTTTAGCCACGTCAGATATTATTTATAAGCCTTAATATTAAATGGTTTAATATGCATATGACGGATGAAATATTAATAGCTGCAATCAAAGAAGATGATTATGTGAGCTATAACCGGCTGTTTGTACGTTATTACAGCCGTTTGTGTCAATATGTGTACGGCTGGCTGGAAAATAGAGAAGATTCCGAGGATATTATACAGGATCTGTTCCTTAGCTTATGGAGCGGACGGAAAAAAATCGAAGTAAATGAAAATGTTTCCGGTTATCTTTTTAAGATGGCAAAGAATATGAGCCTGAATCATTTAAGAGCTGCGAAAAATTACCGTATGCTTTTGGAGAAGCAAAACCATGTGCCTGATTATTATGAAGAAGATCAGTTGGAATCCGATGAATTCCGGATAGCGCTTTACGATTGTATTGAACGCCTTCCGGAGCGTAGTCGTGAGGTTTTTATACTTCATCGGGTGAAAGGTCTGAAGCAGAAAGAAATCTCGGAAAAGTTATCCATATCGGTAAAAACGATTAAAAATCAGATATGGATGTCCTTGCAAAAGTTAAAAAAGTGCCTTGAAATAAAAGGTTTGTAATTTTTTTCAGGTCCTGGATAGGACCTTTTTTTATTTGATGTGTCTTACAAGTAAAAGAAAGATCTATGCAAGACAATACGGATATAGGAAATCATATCATCAATCATTTTTTTAATGAAGAAAAGGAACCGAAAGATCCGGTATTGATTGAATGGCTGGATGAGAGTGAGTTGAACCGGAAAGCATTTGACCGGTATAGGAAGATCTGGAACGAATCCGGATACTACATGGAGACGTCGGCATTTGATTCCGGTATGGCATGGGAAAAGATAAATGATATAAACCGGAAAAAAGAGAGGTCAGGCAGGCGTTTACGGAGTGTTTATTATACACTGTCAGGTGCCGCCGCTTCCATACTTGTCATACTTGCCCTTTCTCTTATGGGAGTATTTGAAAAGGATTCTGATGTGTTGGTTCGTATGAATGCGGATTACGGCAGCCGTTCGGATATTACATTGCCCGATGGTTCGGTCGTTAAATTGAACTCCGGATCGGATATGACTTATTCATACAATAGCAGAAAGAATGTAAGGGAGGTGAGTTTTCAGGGAGAAGGTTTTTTTGATATCGCAAAGAGTAATATTCCATTTGTTGTCAGAATAGAAAACGGACCGGAAGTAAAGGTTTTGGGAACAACATTCAACTTGCAGGCTTATCCGGAAGATCAGGTTATCCGGACATCTTTATTGGAAGGAAGTGTTGAACTGACATATGAAGGGGAAAAAGTGGTAATGGGATCCGGAGAGATGGTTGCATTTGATAAAAAGACCAGTGTATTAAGGTTAGAGAGCGGGGTTCTGTCGCATACCTACGGCTGGATGGAGAACAAACTCTATATGGATAATATGTCTTTGACGGACGTCTGCAAATATCTGGAAAGGTGGTATGATGTGCGTATCAGTATTCCGGCAGAAATAGGAGAAAGTATTCATTACAACGGGGTTATTCAGGAAGAGACCTTGTCAGATGTACTGGAGGCGCTATCCCGTTTAAGTAATATAAGCTATCATGTGAAAGGAAAAAATATAAGTATAACCTCAAAATAAGACCTGCCTATGAAATAATATGATTCCGAGAAGTTCGCAAAAAAGCGGGAAATGTTGCACCAGATCCCGCCAACCTTTTTGAAAATTAATTTTTTAGTGTCGTCCAACACTGTAGTTAACTAACAATCAAAACACAAAGATATGCAATTTTTTTATATATCAAAGCCGGAAAAATATCCGGACTTAAAAAGGATTATAACTATTATGAGATTAACAACCTTTATTCTAATCGTATTCTCATTAAATGTCTCTGCGACAATATATTCCCAAAATACGAAATTGTCGTTGGATATGCGTAATAAATCCATCAAAGAAGTTCTTTTTCAGATAGAGAATTTATCTGAATTCAGATTTATCTATGAAAGCGAGAAGATAAATCTGAATAAAAAGGTTTCTGTTCATGTAAAAGAGCAGACTGTAGAATCCATACTGGGCCGTCTTTTTGAAAAGGAAGGAGTACAGTATGAAATCACGGAAAACAACCTCATCCTGATCACTCCGGGAGTTGTTAATCCCTCTTCCCAACAGTTGTTGCAACAGAAGATAAATATTACGGGGATTGTTGTCGATGACCTGGGTGAGCCGGTTCTCGGAGCAAATATTGTTGAAAAAGGAACGGCCAACGGAGTTATCTCGGACATAGATGGGAAATTTTCATTAACGGTTTCCGACAATGCCGTTTTGCAGGTTTCTTATATCGGATATATTTCACAGGACGTTCCGGTGAAGGGGAAAGCTTCCGTCCATGTTGTTCTGATAGAAGATATGCGTAGTCTGGAAGAAGTGGTGGTCGTCGGATACGGAACCCAGAAAAGGGCGAATATAACGGGGGCCGTTTCGACGGTGAATGCCAAGGAACTGGTTAAAGCTCCTCAGGCAAATGTGACCCAGAGTCTTTCAGGTCGTTTGCCCGGACTTGTGTCGAAACAAAACAGCGGCGAACCCGGTAATGACCAGGCAAGTATCAGTATACGCGGTTTTGGTGGGGCTCTTGTCATAGTCGATGGAGTGGAGTCTTCTCTGAATTATATTGATCAGAATGAAATTGAGTCCGTCACGATTCTGAAGGATGCTTCTGCTGCGGTCTACGGGGCGCGTGCAGGTAATGGAGTGATACTGATCACAACTAAAAGAGGCGGACAGACAAAGCCGACAATAAATATTAACAGTTCTCTTGCTTTTCAGGGATATACATCCTATCCAAGGGCCATGAATGCAGCTCAGTATGTGGAGCTACACCGTGAAGCGCAGTTGAATTCGGGTACTCCAGAATCCGGAATCCGTTTTTCGGAGGAAGCTGTTCGTAAATGGCAGGCGGGTACTGAACCCGGATATCAAGGGACGGACTGGTGGTCTGTGGTGATGAATAAATATTCTCCGCTGCAACAACATAACGCATCTCTCTCCGGAGGGAATGAGAAGGTAAAGTATTTCGCTTTTCTCGGATATACGGGACAAACCGGAATGTATAAATCCGGAGATAATGAGATGGACCGGTATAATATTCGTTCCAATATTGACGGCAAGGTAAATAAATACCTGTCTGTAGGATTTGATGTCTCCTATATGAAATCGAACCTGAAAGGACTCCGGCGTAGTCAGGAGAGTTTATGGATGGACCTTTATGAACATCAGCCGGTTTATATGAGTAAATTGCCGGATCCAAACAAAGTGCCTTATGCAGGACAGGTCACCTCTGTTGTTGCCAGTACAAATCGTGATTTAAGCGGTTATAATGACGTTATCAATAACCAGTTATCGACAACCGTTACTGCAAAATTAGATGTTGTCTTATTCCAAAATAGGTTGACAGGTTCAAAAGACAACTTGAAATGGAATTAAGCAATTATGGATTACCCCGTAAAGTAAAAGAACGCATGATCCGGGAGTATTTGGGAGGAGTAA
>JAITVS010000162.1 GCA_031285685.1 Tannerella sp. | reverse complement strand
CCCGCATGCGATATAATATACACATATAAGTGTATTTGCCACACGTTATTTCACCACAAAACAACACATTGTTAATGAAACTACGGCTAATTAATGTGTTAACAATGGCAAACAGTAAGGCAAATATGTATAATCCCAAATCCTACTTAATCTTTTTATGGTTTCAGGGGATATATGTACATTGATAAAATAACAAACAGCTTATATATCAATTAATTGAATTCATCCGAATAAAATTCGACCTTATTATTGAGGCATTCATTAACTTATATATGTTTCAAAACATAGTGATACTTGTTAAAATCGACTTCGCTTGTATATATTTTTTGCACTTGCGAAAATCGCCAATCACTAATGTCCGGAAATTAAATCACCAGATATTTGCCGAATCGAATATAAATTGGTTAAATTATACACATGTACGGATTACGGATATAGCATATAATCATTTAATTATGATACATATACAGGATTATTGCAAGTGTATTATTGCTCGAAAAGAACTGCATAAAGGGATGGATAACAACACAAATCACAGATGGGGTTTCGTTCGGAGTTCGAAGGCTCTTTTACTTTTGAACTCATTAAGTTTTAGAAAAAGCAGAAAAGATTCTTCAGGCAGGATGTCAAACAAGCAGGCAGTTATTTCGCATAACCGGCGAACATCATTAGCATCCATATAATAAGAGCTGATACCGGACAGTACCTGCTCCAATTTGCTTGTTTCTACATCGGCGTTCTTTTGCCTATCGCGATTCCGCATCCTTCCTTTTTTTCACAATATTTACTTACTGATAATGTTACTATGCTTTTTGTAATTGAAAGTAATGAGGATCAGGTATGGAGTCTTGCTTTGTTTCTCCTATGCCTCCAAATCCGAATGTAAAAGAGTATCACCTTCTACAAATGCGAAAAAAGTTTGAGATATGACCTTTTGCACATTTTTATATCCACTTTGCTAACAAATTCGAGTGGCTAATAACGAACTTTGTACTTGATAATAGCACTTACAACTCAATAAACGCCTTGAATTGACTAATGATTTGTATAGTGTTTATATTGAATGGAGTCATCAAATTAATAATCAAACATATGAAACAGAAGGCTTTGGCTGTATATTATTCGCAAACAGGACAATTACGGGATATCATAGAAAATTTTATGCACCCATTTGTAGAAAGGTATCAAGTAGATTACTTGGAAATAAAAACGGACAGCTATACTTTCCCTTTAACTCTTGATGCTTTCTTTGATGCATTCCCCGAAAGTGTCTTAGGCAAAACATGTCAAATATCCTATAACTCCTGTGATTTTAATGAGTACGAAATTGTCGTACTGGGTTTTCAACCTTGGTTTGTTCATCTTTCCGTTCCATTTAACAGCTATGTGCAAACTGAAGATTTTCGAAATACGATTAAAGGTAAGACCGTATTCTTAGTTACCGATTGCAGGAGTACATGGAGGAACACCCTTGAGTTCGTTTCAGATAAAGTACACCAATTTGGCGGAGTGGTTAAAGGAAAATTTGTATTCAGGGATGTGTCAGAAGGGAATATTGCCGGTGCTTTCACCCTGTTGAACTGGTTAAAAAAAGGGAAGAAAGATAGAATGTTTAATCACTATTCTTTGCCGGGAGTGGATATGGAAACAATTAAAAATGCAAGTCAATCCGGAGAAACAGCATTGAACATACATGAATCCAAGCATTCGCAGTATAATGAACTTGAAAATTGTTTTATAATCCCGTCAGAGAATGATAAAGAGTTTTCTTCAAGAGGTTATGAAGAACATATTATTCAATACTTTACTAAATGGGCAAAATACGTTACCCGAAATGAAAAATGGAGAAAATGGAGGTTGTCCATATTCAAGATATGGATATTCTTTTCCATTATTTTTGTAGCTCCATTTATCTCTAAAAAAGCAAAAAAATCAACGAATAGCAAATAAGTTATTTGCTATATTAATCAATCTAATAAAAAGCGATATGGAAGAAAAGAGAGCCTTTATTACCGGAGTAGGAAAATATCTCCCGGGAAATCCTGTGGAAAATGATGAAATTGAAAAGCATTTAGGTCTAATCGGAGAGAAATGTTCAAAAGCGAAGAGTATAATATTGCGGCAAAATCAAATAATAAAAAGACATTATGCCGTAGATGAAAACGGTAAATTATTATATTCGAATGCCAAATTAACTGCAAATGCGATTAAGGATTTGTTGGAAAAAACGAACACAAAAATCAGTGAGGTTGAACTGCTTGCCTGTGGAACGTCAACTCCGGATCAAATGCTGCCATCTCATGCATCAATGGTACACGGCCTGCTGGAAGAAGCCCCATCTTTTGAAATCGCATCTTTGTCCGGCGTTTGTTGTTCGGGCGCTCAATCTATCGTATATGCCTACCAGTCTATCCTTTCAGGATTGAAAGAAAAGGCAATCTGTACCGGCTCCGAACTGGCATCTCCTATATTAATGGCTAAAAGTTTTGACGCAGAATATAAAATCCTGAAAGAGATTGAATCAAACCCAATTATTGCTTTTGAGAAAGATTTTCTTCGATTTATGCTTTCTGATGGCGCCGGCGCATTCTTGTTAACGAACAAACCGAAAGGGCTTTCCTTAAAAATAGAATGGATTGAGTCCATATCATACGCAAATATTCTTCCTCCATGTATGTTTCAGGGTTTAGATGCAGAAGCTGACGGAAATTTCAAATCATGGAAAGAGATGACTTCCGCTGAATGGTTGGAAACATCGGTTTTTGCGATAAAGCAAAATACAAGGCTCTTGGGGAAGCATATTGTTGAACTGTCAATAGCGTTTATAAATAAATGTATAGAAAAACATCATTTTGATGTATCTACGCTGAGCTATTTTTTACCGCATTTATCATCCATGTACTTCAGGAAACAAATGCAAGAAGCCCATTTTGAAGAAGTAACCGGAATTCCGGAAGAAAAATGGTTTATCAATCTTCCATACGTTGGGAATGTTGGTTCGGCGTCAATCTATCTTGCAACAGAAGAACTTGTATATTCGGGAAAACTAAAAGAGAATGACAAAATACTGCTCTTTATTCCTGAAAGCGGACGCTTTTCTTTTGCGACAATTTTATTGACTGTCGTAAATGCGCCAAAACAACCTTAAATCCATTCTCTTTAGGGAGCACAATTCCATATTTTAATCTGGAATTGTGCTCTTGAATGAAAATTGGACACTGATTATGTATGTTCCCGTGAATCTCTGTATTGTTTTGGCGTCATTCCCGTATGAGCTTTAAAATAACGACAGAATTGTGATGGCGATGAAAAATTCAATTCTTCCGAAATCAATAAAATACTTTTTTCCGAAGTTTTAAGTTCTCTTTTTGAATGCGTAATCAGTGCGCTGTTTATCCATGTTGATATTGGTTTTCCTGTTTTTTGCCTGATCAGTGTCATCAGATATTTTGGGCTGACACACAGTTTATCTGCATAAAAAGACACATTGTGTTCTGACTTGTAATTTTTCAACAATATGTCCACAAACTGATTGGCCAGTTGTTCTATCCGCCCGCTTGACATTAATTTTGCTTCCCGAATCGAATACAGGGAAAATATTTCTTCAATCATGGCAAACAGGATATATTTGATAATTCCTGCCTTGTATTTTGGTATATCCCGAAGATACTGTTCTTCAATAAAGGAATGGTATTTAAGCAAAGTTCGATAATCCTGATTGGATAAAGGAATACAGGATAATGCCATGATTTTTTCAATAATGTTGTATTGAACGGGAAATTTCAAATCCGAAACGAAATCATACGGAAAAAATATTGTTTTGAATGACAAATTACTTGTTGTCTTCAACGGTTCGATAATCAGATCCGGAATCAATACCATCAGTGTCCCCTGTGCTATCTCATATTCACGCAGCGCTATTTTTACTTTTGCATATCCACCCGTACAAATTGAAATTGCAACACCGTCAATAGAGTGAGGAAATTCCAGAAAAAGTTCCGGAATTGCACGGTTTCCTCCTGAAATCAAGAAATTATCAAGTGACGACGAGCCAACCAGTGAACTTATTTCCTCTACGGAGTATTTTTTTAAAATATTTTTGCCTTCCATACCTGCGACAAATTAAATAACACGGCAAAGTTACATATAAATCCATCATATAAAATGTTTGAATACAACTAAATCGAACTATTTGCATATTTTCAACGATAAATTGATTGCAAGCAGGTCGAAATACCCTCGTACATTTGCCATATTAAAATCAACCATTATGACGAATAGATTTTTGAAAAGCAGATGGTTTTTGATGATACCGGTTTTCGTCTGCTTTTCCAACACAATAAAAGCACAAACCGCATTGACAATAGAAGATTGCCTGCAACGCGCGGCGGATAATTACCCGTTGATTCAACAGTATGACTTGATTGAGCGATCGCGGGAGTATTCCACAGGCAACATACTGAAAAACTATCTGCCACAGGTTTCTCTCAACGCACAGGCTTCCCTGCAATCCGATGTAACCGGGTTGCCGTTGGACATGTCTTCCCTGCCTTTCGACATAGACATTCCGACTTTAAGCAAAGACCAGTATCGGGCAACAATTGATGTTTCGCAGCAAATCTGGGACGGCGGAATTACGAATACACAGCGCAAGCTGATTGAAAAAAACAGCGAAGCGGAAAAGCAAACAGTTGAAGTCAGCCTGTACGCCATAAGGGAAAAAATCATTCAACTCTATTTTGGCATTTTGGCTATTGATAAGCATTTAACCCTTCTTGAACTGATAGAGGAAAATCTGACAAGCAGCAAAAATATCGCTCAATCCATGATAAAGAACGGAACGGCCATGCAAGGCGATATAGACTTGATTTACGTTGAGCTTTTAAGTGTCGGGAAAAACAAAATCGAACAAGAATCATTGCGGAAAGCCTATCTTCGAATGCTTGGACTGTTCGTAAACCAATCCTTATCCGATGATGTTTTGTTGCAGATACCAATCACGGACTATGAGCCTTCGAGGGAAATAAATCGTCCCGAATTAAATCTTTTCAATGCGCAGAATTCGATATTCGACATGCAACGTAAATTAATAAACGCACAGAACATGCCCAAAATCGCATTGTTTGCACAGGGCGGTTATGGTCGTCCGGGATTGGATTTGCTTGATGACGGTTTCAGATTCTTTGCCATCGGCGGAATAAAACTAACATGGAATATCAACCGGTTCTATACTCAAAAAAATGACCTCCGATTGATTGAGCAAAAACGACAATCTACGCAAATTCAGAAAGAAACCTTTCTGTTTAATACAAATTTGACACTCACAAAAGAAGAAGAAGATATCAGGAAGTTGAAAGAACTCATTATAAAGGAAGATGAAATTGTTCAATTTAGGACACGCATAAAAACGGTTTCCGAAAGTAAATACCGTAACGGGGTTTATCAGATAAACGAACTTATTCGCGATGTAAATGCTGAGAATCAGGCCATGCAAAGTAAAAGCCTGCACGAAATCCATTATCTGATGAAGATTTACAACTACAATCATTTACAGGGAAATAAATAACAACAATATAAATCATAAGGATATGAAATACTTAAATATTAAAACATTATCAGTTTGCCTGATTCTCGTTTCCTGCAATAACAGAGAATTTGAATACGACGCTTCGGGTATTTTCGAAGCAACGGAAACTATTGTTTCGGCAGAAACAACAGGCAAAATTGAGGAATTAAACATTCGCGAAGGCGATAATCTTGAGGAGGGGCAAATGGTCGGCTATATCGACACAATGCAGCTTTATCTGAAAAAACGGCAATTACAGGCATCCGTTAATGCCGTCGAAAACAAAAAACCGAATGTTGCCGTGCAGTTGTCTGCGTTGAGGGAACAAATTCAAAAAGCCGAATTTGAGAAACAACGGATAGAAAATTTATTGAAAGACGGCGCCGGTACTCAAAAGCAGTTGGATGACGTCAATTCTCAAATTGCGGTCTTGAACAATACATTTCTGGCACAATCCGGTACGCTGTCAAATTCTGTGAACAGCATCCATGAAGAAGCCCAAGTGTATGCCATACAGATAGAACAAATTGACGATATGCTGAAGAAAAGCCGAATCATTAATCCGCTTGCGGGAACCGTATTATATAAATACGCGATGGGAAAGGAAATAGCAGTACCGGGGAAAGCCTTGTACAAAATAGCGGATACGAGGCTGATGTCATTAAGGGTCTATGTTGTATCGGCACAACTCAATAACATTAAACTCGGTCAGGATGCGACGGTTTTCGTTCAGTTGTCGGATGGCGAAAGCAAGTCTTATCCGGCCAAAGTTACGTGGATTTCGGACAAGGCGGAATTTACCCCGAAAACGATACAGACCAAAGATGAACGGCAGAATCTGGTCTATGCCGTCAAGCTTGAAGTGAAAAATACGGACGGACTGATTAAAATCGGAATGTACGGTGATATATCATTCAAATAGTTCTAATAAGAAAGGAGTTAATTATGCTTGGTAATGAGATCGATCGGTTTAAGTGCGGGAGTTATTTGGGAACTCCTGTTTGAGAAAGGGAGCCTGACTTTAAGCGAACTGGAAGAATTGACGGGATTGAAGCAATCGCTCATCTTATTGGCATTCGGCTGGTTGGCAAGGGAAGATAAAATCTCATTTTCAGAGATGGACGGTTCCTTGAAAGTAAAATTGAAATCACTTCCTACAGAAACGTATTATTGATATGACAACCATTTCAGTAGAAAATATAGAAAAAAAATACGGGAATATCCATGCGCTTGAAAATGTGAGCTTTCAGGTAAACCGGGGAGAACTGTTCGGGCTAATCGGGCCTGACGGGGCAGGGAAAACTTCACTGTTCCGGATTCTTGCCACGCTTCAGTTGCCCGATAACGGTTTTGCCCGAATAAACGGAAAAGACACTGTTGTCGATTTTGAAGAAATAAGAAAAACCATTGGCTATATGCCGGGGCGCTTTTCTCTTTATCAGGATTTAACCGTGCAGGAAAACCTGAGATTTTTTGCCGATGTATTTAGCACCACCATCGAAAGCAACTATGCCGTGATAAAAGATATTTATTCGCAAATAGAGCCGTTTAAAACACGCAGGGCAGGAAACCTGTCCGGTGGCATGAAACAGAAACTTGCCCTTTGCTGCGCCCTGATACATAAACCCGATGTATTGATTCTGGATGAACCTACAACGGGTGTTGACCCTGTTTCGAGAAAAGAATTTTGGGGAATACTTCAGGAACTGAAACGGCAGGGGATTACAATCATTGTTTCCACCCCATATATGGACGAGGCGAGCTTGTGCGACCGGATTGCCCTGATTCAATCGGGGCGAATCCTGTCGATTGACACGCCTGAAAAAATAATATCAAATTATCCGTACAAACTGTATGCAGTCAAATCAAACGACAATTATACGTTGCTCGAAAATTTGAGGAAACAAAGGAATGTTCACAATTGCTATATTTTCGGGGAATACCTGCATGTGGTTTTCAAC
This sequence comes from Tannerella sp., assembly GCA_031285685.1. Classification (GTDB taxonomy): domain Bacteria; phylum Bacteroidota; class Bacteroidia; order Bacteroidales; family Tannerellaceae; genus Tannerella. Next base: position 4,217 of record JAITVS010000162.1, on the reverse strand, counting down.
AGTGAAAGCGAAATAAATGCTGACATACTTGAGAAAAAAGAAATAAAACCAACCATAGAAGATTGTTTTATGCAACTCATGGAACAGTCATTAAACCCCGTATGCGATGAATGTAATTGAGGTAAAAGACTTAACTAAAAAATTCGGCGGTTTTACGGCTGTCAACAGCATATCGTTTAATGTGGAAGAAGGTGAAATTTTCGGCTTCCTTGGCGCTAACGGAGCGGGGAAAACAACAGCCATGCGGATGCTGTGCGGGTTATTGATTCCCACGTCGGGGATAGGGCGTGTTGCAGGATACGACATATTCAAACAGACCGATAAGGTTAAAAGGAATATCGGATATATGAGCCAGAAATTTTCTCTGTATGAAGATTTGAGTACGGTGGAAAATATGGAGCTATTCGGTGGAATTTATGGAATGAAGCAAAAAGAAATAAAAGCAAAAACGAAAGAAGTTCTCGGCGAATTGGGATTGGAGCGTGAGAAAAATCTGCTGGTACATTCTCTGCCGTTGGGAATAAAGCAAAAAATCGCTTTTGCAGTTTCTACATTCCATTCTCCCAAAATAGTATTTCTGGATGAACCGACAGGTGGAGTAGATCCGATAAGCAGGAGGCTTTTCTGGGAAATGATATGCGGAGCTTCGGCCAAAGGTACAACTGTCTTCGTTACTACGCATTACATGGACGAGGCAGAATACTGCAGCCGGGTATCCATCATGGTCGATGGGCGAATAAAGGCATTGGATTCTCCGAAAATATTAAAAGAGGATTTCAAGGTTGATTCTATGGATGCGGTTTTTCAGGCGTTGGCAAGACAATCAAAATATTCTGATCAATGAAACAGTTTATAAGTTTTATAAAGAAAGAAATATACCATATTCTTCGCGACCCGCTGACATTGACAATCATGCTGGCATTACCGGTATTACTTGTGTTGATACTCGGCTTCGCAATCACTACGGAGATACGCAATACCCCGTTTGTGGTACTGGATCAATCGAAAACAATAGAATCGCAAAAACTGATAGCTAAAATTGACGGAAATGCCTATTTTTCTCTGGTCGAAACAGTACATTCGGAAACGGGAATAAAACAGGCTTTCCAAAAAGGGAAATGCAAACTTGCACTGACAATCCCGTCCGATTTTGCAAACGGACTGTTACACAGGGAAAAAGTTGATATTCAGGTATTGATTGATACCTCCGATCCGAATGAAGGCTCCAACCTCTATAACTACCTGCAATTAATTATTGCCCAATACCAGAAAGAACTTGTAAAACAGCAAAACAGCAACGGTATGATTAATACCGAAGTAAAGTTGTTATACAATCCGCAAATGAAAGGAATGTACAGCTTTGTTCCGGGAATTATCGGTGTGATCATGATGCTGATATCTGCCTCGATGACTTCCATTTCCATTGCAAGGGAAAAAGAAATGGGAACTATGGAAATACTGCTGGTTTCGCCCTTAAAACCTTCACTTGTTGTTTTGGGAAAAGCAGTTCCTTATCTCTTTATTTCCCTGATGGATGTTGTTTTGTGCTTACTCCTTGCCCATTACGTATTGCAGGTTCCCATCCGGGGAAGTGTGGGATTAATCATGCTTTTATCCGTTATTTATACGCTTTCGGCAATTGCACTGGGACTTTTGATTTCCACAGTGGCAAAAACGCAGCAGGAAGCTATGGTTACGGCAGGAGCTGGCTTGCTGCTTCCGACCATGTTACTGTCAAACCTGATTTTCCCGATTGACAGTATGCCGCTCCTGTTGCGAATATTCTCGTATATCGTTCCCGCCCGCTGGTTTATTGACCCGCTACGGGATATAATGATAAAGGGACTGGGATTCGAAGCTATCCGGTTTGAATTTCTTATTTTACTTTCAATGAGTATGATACTGTTGTTTATCAGCATTAAAAAATTCAAGAACAGGTTATGAAATTAATATATCTATTGAAGAAAGAGTTTTTACAGATTTTCCGCAACAAATTTCTGTTGGCTGCAATCATTGTGCTGCCCGTATTTGAACTTGCGGTATTGCCATGGGCTGCAACTTTCGAGCAGAAGAACATATCGCTGTGCGTGGTCGATAACGACCGGAGCAGTTTTTCGAGAAAACTGACGGAAAAGGTTTTGTCTTCGGGATATTTTCGACTTACGGAATACGAATCGGACTATCGCAAAGCATTATCCCATGTCGAAAGTGATCGCGCAAGCCTGATATTAAATATTCCGGACGATTTTGAAAAAGATTTTGTAAACGGGCAAACGGTTAACCTGTCATTAGTAATTGACGCCGTTGACGGACAGAAAGGCGGGTTGGGGATGTCGTATCTTTCCCAAATCATTAACGATTACAGCAGACAGGTGTTAACGGAATCGGGGAAGCAAGCACCGGGCATCATTGAACTCAAACCCGACTTCAGATATAATCCGTCCATGCGTTACCAGAACTATATGGTTCCGGGTATATTGGTTATACTGGTTACGATGATGGGAGGTATATTGTCGTCCATAAACATCGTCAGGGAAAAAGAAGTCGGTACCATCGAACAAATCAATGTAACCCCCATCTCGAAAACGGTGTTCATTTTCGGCAAACTGATTCCTTTCTGGGTTTTGGGGCTGTTCAACCTGACTGTCGGAATGATGATCGGCTGGATTATCTTCGGCCTGTATCCGTTGGGCAGCATATTCAATATATATATCTTCGCCTTTTTCTACCTGTTGGCATTTACCGGACTGGGGCTGATGATATCGAACTTCGCCAAAACGCAGCAGCAGGCCATGTTTATGCTGATTTTCGTCCTGATTGTATTTATTATGCTAAGCGGATTGTTTACCCCGATCACAAGTATGCCGGAATGGGCGCAGAAAATTACCGTGATTAATCCGCTTCGCTATTTTGTTGAAGTAGTCCGTTTGGTCTATCTCAAAGGAAGCGGTTTTCGGGATATATTACCGCAACTATACGGGATAATGGTATTTGTGGTATTGTTTAACTTGATGGCAATCACGTCCTACCGGAAAGCGAACGATTGAGTTGCAGGCGTATTTTGGCACATAAAATAACAGAGAAACAAGTCCGGCGTAGCCCAACAGGTTTAGAGCATCCCGGTATAAATCGGGAAAGTTGCAGGTTCGATTCCTGCCGTCGGCACAAAAAAATAGAAATATCAACCATTTAAAACGGTGCTCGCATAAATGTACAACAGGTTATGTAACATATAAAACACACTCAAAAACACATCCATGAGCAGGGCATGTATTTGTATTAAACCTCCATTGAGAAATCTGTATTAATCTATCCGTTTTTATGAAATCAGCTAATAATAAAGTTGTTAATCTCTTAATTAAGGAATATGCGTATGAAATAGAAAAGCATATTGAGAAAGGAAAATGGAATTTAGAAAATGGTACACAATGATACACCTTGGATAAAAATTGTCAAAAAAACCAATCGCGAATTTCAAAACTCTTGTTTAAACGTATTAATATTCGATATCTTTGCAGTGCCGGTATCTATCTGACAATCAATGTCAGACACATATTACCGGTTCGGAAACAGGCTTTGTTATCGGAGAATATAACCGGTTTAATCGCACATAACAAATTATAAATCAGAGAGTTTTCGGCTTAATAACCGAAAACTCTATTTGTTTTTGTAAATTAAATAAATTTCAAAGAAGATGAAACGATTCATTTCCACGAAGTTTTTCCTCACCTTGCAGGAGGCTTCACAAAAGGGTATCGAAGTAGATGCCGAAGTATTGAAAAACGGGTATGACGAATTTGTTCTACTCCTGTTCTCGGAATGTACTGCCTTAAACAACAAGACGGTACATTACAACGCACTTGTTTACACCCGCACGGAATTGTCGGCACTGACAGGAGTATCGGGAAAAAAAAGTATTGGTCTATCTTAGAAAAGCCCTCGAACTTGTAGAAGCCGGTCTGGAATTACTGAAATTAAAGATTCGACATCCGGAACAGTTTACTGCGTCGTCCGCCTCTCTACCTTTTCCCGAAAAATGTCCAAAACAAACAGAAAAAACCAAGGATTCGGATTTTCAGTTGGAATGGACGGATGATGTCATCAAGCTGCTGGAGCTGGCATTATCTGTTCACAGGGCACGGTCAATCAATCATGGCAAAATATCTATTACGGCTGTCGTGAACTTCTTTTTCAAGCAGTTTGGCCTGAAACCCGGT